>CALMUW010000052.1 GCA_937872985.1 uncultured Alphaproteobacteria bacterium | reverse complement strand
CCAGGGTGATGGGGGTTGCGTCCTGGGTGTGGGTGCGGCCGATCTTGATGATGTCGTGCCAGGCCCTGGCCTTGGCGTCGAGGGCCTGATGCAGGTGGCGCAGCGCCGGCAGCAGGCGGCGCACGGTCTCCTCGGCGCAGGCAATGTGCATGGCCGTGGGGAAGGTGTCGTTGGACGACTGCGACATGTTCACATGATCGTTGGGGTGGATCGGCTGCTTCGAGCCCATCTCGCCCCCCATGAGCTGGATGGCGCGGTTGGAAATCACCTCATTGGCATTCATGTTGGACTGGGTGCCGGAACCGGTCTGCCAGACGACGAGCGGGAAATGGGCGTCGAGCTTGCCGTCGATCACCTCCTGGGCGGCGTCGATGATGGTCTGGCCCAGCTTGCGGTCGAGCTTGCCCAGCTCCATGTTGGCTTCGGCGGCGGCGCGCTTGACGATGCCCAGGGCCCGGATGATGGGCTTGGGCTGCTTCTCCCAGCCGATCCTGAAGTTCTGCAGGGAACGCTGGGCCTGCGCGCCCCAATAGGCCGAGGCCTCCACCTCGATGGGGCCGAAGGTGTCGGTTTCGGTGCGGTTCTTGCGCGTCATGGAATGGCCTCGACCTCTTGAGATGGAGAGAGGCGTCGGCCATATCATTTCCGGCGGGCGCTCGCCAGTCAGACGGAAGTTTGGAGACAATTTGTGAGAACCATGCCGCGCGGCGTCTGGCTGCTGGGCCTTGTAAGCCTGTTCATGGATGTATCGTCGGAGATGATCCACGCGGTGCTGCCGCTGTTCGTGGTGGGCACGCTGGGGGCATCGGCGGCAAACCTTGGCCTGATCGAGGGCCTGGCCGAGGCCACGGCGCAGATCGCCAAGGTGTTTTCCGGCACGCTGTCGGACCGCTGGCAGAGCCGCAAATGGCTGGCCTTCGCGGGCTATGGTCTGGCGGCGGTGGTGAAGCCGCTGTTTCCGCTGGCTGGGAGCGCGGGCGCGGTGTTTGTGGCGCGCTTTCTGGACCGCATCGGCAAGGGCATCCGGGGCGCGCCGCGCGATGCCATGATCGCCGACATGACACCGCCCGACATGCGGGGCGCGGCCTTTGGCCTGCGGCAATCGCTGGATACCATCGGGGCCTTTGCCGGACCGCTCATCGCCATGGCGGCCATGGCCTTCTATGCCGCGGACTTGCGCACGGTCCTGTGGCTGGGCGTGGTGCCCGCGCTGCTGTCGGTCGCCATCCTGGGGTTTCTGGTGCGCGAACCGGAGCGGGTGGCCACGGGGCCGCGCAAGCCTGGCTTCGACCTTGCCACAGCGCGGCAACTGGGGCGCGGTTTCTGGATCGTCACGGGTCTGGCGGGTCTCATCATGCTGGCGCGCTTCTCCGAGGCCTTTCTGGTGCTGAAGGCGCAGGACCAGGGGCTGGCCAACCAATGGGTGCCGCTGGTGATGGTGGTGATGAGCCTGGTCTATTCCGTGGCGGCCTATCCGGCCGGGGTGCTGGCCGACCGCTGGGGGCGCAAGGGCCTGCTGCTGGCGGGACTGGGCCTGCTGGTGGCGGCGGATCTGGTGCTGGGGGTGGTGCCCGGCACCGGGGCGCTCTTTGCCGGGGTGGCGCTGTGGGGCCTGCACATGGGCCTGACCCAGGGCATTCTGACGGCGCTGGTGGCCGACCATGTGCCGGCGCATCTGCGCGGCACGGGCTTCGGCCTGTTCAATCTGGTCAGTGGCGTGGCGCTGCTGATCGCCAGCCTCGGCGCGGGTATGATCTGGGACCGCTTCGGGCCGGGGGCCACGTTCCTGACCGGGGCCGGGCTGGCAGCGGTGGCGCTCATCGTGTCAGGCGGGGTGGCGGCGGGCGAGAAAAACCATGCCGCCCAGCGAGACAAGCCCTGAGACAAGGCAGAGGATGAGGCTGGCCTGCGGCCCCCAGTGGTCAAGGCTCCAGGCCATGAGCAAGGGGGCCGCTGCATTGAGGAAGAGCGAGGGCGCGGTGAGGGTGCCCAGGGTTTCGCCATAGGCGCGGCGGCCAAAGAGGGCGAGGGGATAGACGCCCTTGGCGATGGTGACGAGGCCGTTGGAGGCGCCATAGGTGATGGCGAAGAGGGCGAGCGCCGGCAGCGAGAAGCCGCCCAGCGCGGCCATGGCCAGGGCCAGGGGCAGCAGCCCGAAGGCGGCGAGCGCCAGTTCGGCGGGCGAAAGGCGGCGGCCAAAGAGCAACTCGCCCACCCGGGCCAAAACCTGAAAGGGACCGATGAGGGCAGCGAGCATGACGGCGCTGGCGCTGGCCAGGCCGAGACCATGAAAGAGCGCCAGAACATGGGCCGAGATGGCGGAAAAGACGAAGCCGTTGCAGGCGAGAACGGCGGCAAAGATCAGCATGGCCTGGCGGCGCTCCGGCCCCGCCAGTCCTTCGGTTCCGGCATCCATGGCGGCGGCGCGCGCCCCCGTGCCCGGTGGTATGAGAAACCAGTGGATGGGCGCGCAGATAAAAAGGTGGAGCATACCATAGACGAGGAAGGCCTGTTGCCAGCCCCAGTGCGTGGCCAGCCAATGGCCCAGCGGCCAGAAGACGGTGGAAGCCAGCCCGCCGAAGAGGGAGAGGATGGAGATGGCGCGGCGCGTCTTGTCGCCGGCGATCTGGGTCATGGTGGCGAAGGCCGCATCATAGGTGGCCAGGCGCATGGCGAGGCCCATGAGGAGCCAGCCCGCGACATAGGACAGGGGGCTGGCGCTGGCGGCGAAGGTGAAGCAGGCGGCAGCGGCCGTGAGCGATCCCGCCAGCATGACACGCCGACCGCCCAGCCGGTCGATGGCCTGGCCGGCACCCCGGGCGATGAGGCCGGAGAGCAGGAGGGCGGCGGAAAAGGCCCCGAAGATGAGGCTGTCGGACCAGCCGGTGGCGGCGCGGATGGCACCGGAGAGCGCGCCGAGGGGATAATAGGTGGTGCCCCAGCCGATGATCTGGGTGATGCCGATGCCGGTCAGCAGCAACGGAAAGCGATGGGTCGCGGTGTCTGCCTGAGAGGTCACACGCTGATCTGTTGGCCCAGCTCCACCACGCGGTCAGGCGGAATGCGGAAGAAGTCGATGGCGCGAGCCGACTGGTTGGTGAGCATGATGAAGATGCGCTGTTGCCAGAAGGGCATCTTGGAACGGCGCGACGGCAGGATGATGCGGCGGCCGAGGAAATAGGAGGCCTGACGCGGATCGATCTCCAGGCCATGGCGGGCGGCGGCGCGCAGTGCCCTGGGCAGGTCCGGCTGTTCCATGTAGCCGAACTTGGCCTCCACCTGCCAGGCTCCCAGCGGCAGTTGCTTCACCACCACGCGCTCGTCGGCGTCATGGCGCGGCTCGTTGGTGGTTTCGGCGGTGATGAACACCAGCTTGTCGTGCAGAACCCGGTTGTGCTTGAGGTTGTGCATGAGGGCGGAGGGGGCGAAGTTCTTGTCGGTCTGCAGGAAGACGGAGGCCCCGGCGACGCGGGCGGGCGGATGTTTTTCCAGGCTCTGGAGCAGGCCTTCCAGTTCCACCGATTCCTTCCTGAGCTTGGCGGCCAGCAACTGGCGGCCCTGCATCCAGGTGCGCATGAAGAGGATGATGGTGAGGCCCATGAGCACCGGCATGTAGCCGCCGTGCAGCAGCTTCAGGCCGTTGGCCGTCAGGAAGGTGCCTTCAATGGCGAGGATGGCGAGAAGCGCGGGAATGGCAAACCATACCGGCAGCGAGCGCGACTTCCAGAAGAAGATGAGCGCCAGCATGGAGTCGACGATCATGGAGGTGTTCACCGCGATGCCATAGGCAGACGCCAGGTTGGACGAGGACTTGAAGACCAGCACCAGGATGACCACGCCGATGAGCACCATCCAGTTGATCTGGCCGACATAGATCTGGCCGTGTTCGGTTTCCGACGTATGGGTGATGTTCATGCGCGGCAACAGACCGAGCGACATGGCCTGCTGGGCAATGGAGAAGGCCCCGGTGATGACCGCCTGCGAGGCGATGACGGTGACGGCGGTGGCGAGCAGCACGAGCGGAATGAGGCCCCAGCCCGGCGCCATGAGGAAGAAGGGATTTTCCGCCGCCTCGGGATGCGAAATGACAAAGGCGCCCTGCCCGAGATAGTTGAGGATGAGGGCGGGGAAGATGACCGCGAGCCAGGCCATGCGGATGGGGGTCTTGCCGAAGTGGCCCATGTCGGCATAGAGCGCCTCGCCGCCGGTGACCGCCAGGAAAACGCCGCCGAAGACCAGCAGGGCCAGCGCCGGATGCTCGATGAGCAAGCGCACGGCATAATAGGGATTGAGCGCGGCGAGGATCGAAAAATCGTCGGCGATGTGCCACAGGCCCATGAGGCCGATGACCAGAAACCAGAAGGTGGTGACGGGGGCAAAGAGCGATGCCACGCCCGCCGTGCCCTTGTACTGGAACAGGAAGAGGGTGATGAGAATGGCCAGTGTCAGGGGCACGACCACCGGCTCAAAGCCTTCATGAATGACGGCCAGGCCTTCCACCGCCGACAGGACCGACATGGCGGGGGTGATCATGGCGTCGCCGAAGAAGAAGGCTGCACCGATGATGCCGAGCAGCAGGATGAGGGGACTTTTTCTGGCCAGCAGGCTTTGCACCAGCACGACCAGCGAGAGAATGCCGCCCTCACCGCGATTGTCGGCGCGCATGAGCATGATCACGTATTTGACCGTGACCACGACCATCAGCGTCCACAACAGCAGGGAGACGACGCTGTAGACGGCTTCGTGCAGGTTGCCGCCGTGGCTGGTGACGTGGTGCAGGGATTCCCGCATGGCATAGAGCGGGCTGGTGCCGATGTCGCCGAAGACCACGCCGATGGAAGCCAGTGCAAGACGGAGATTATTGGCACGGACATGATCCGTGGCGGCATGGGTGCTGTCGGTCAAGGCGTGCGCCCCCCTGGTTGCGCGGGTCAGCAACGCGCCAATTTGAACTTTTGAGTTTCGTTAATCAAGGGGCGGCCACGACGGCGCGGCATTCAGCAGGAAGGCCCGACAGAGTCAAGGGGGGCGGGGGTGGCGGCGGCTTCCAGCCGGGGGGGTGCGGCCTGGGCCTGGGCTTGGCCCAGGGCTTGTCGCCCAGCCAATAGGCCAGTTCCTCGCCGCAGCCGGTGCCGTCGCGCGGGGTGGGCGTTGCCTGATCCTTGCAGGTGGTCATGCCCGGCGGGCATTTCATGCGGATGTGGAAATGATAGTTGTGGCCGAAGTAGGGGCGCACCTTGGCCAGCCAGGCCCCCTTGCCCCCGGCCCAGCGGCACAGTTCGGCCTTGATGGGCGGGTGAACGAAAATGCGCGCCACGTCCGGCATCATCGCGGCACGGCGGATCAGCCTGGCATGGGATTCAGTCCACACACTGTAGTCCATGGTGCGGCGATCCTTGACCACCAGGCGCGCCGAGATGGTCTCGCGCTCCCTGGCGGTGAGCGTGCGGTCCGGCATGGGGGTGAGCCAGACATCGGCGTCGAGGCCGATCTGATGGCTGGCGTGGCCCGAGAGCATGGGACCGCCACGCGGCTGCGACAGGTCGCCGACGAGAAGACCATTCCAGCCGTCGTTGGCCCTGGCGTCCAGGGCCAGCCGCTCCAGCAGGCCGAGAAGCTGCGGTGTGCCCCAATTGCGGTTGCGCGACAGGCGCATGACCTGCCAGGCCGGGCCATTGACGGGCAGGGCCCTGGCGCCAGCGAGGCAGCCCTTGGCATAGGAGCCGATGGCGCGGGCGGCGAGATTGACGGCGGGAGATTTTTCACGGCCAAAGACCTTCTTGGCCGGAAGCTGGTTCAAGACCTTGTCGGGCAGGGGGGCGGCCGCGCTAATGGAACCGGTGGCGGCCGGAATGCCGGAGGCCAGTTGGGCCAGTCCATTCTGGTCAAGCGCCTGCTGGCCGAAGGCGGGCAACGCCAGCGCGGCAAGGGCGAGAAGCCAGAGGACGGGATTATTTCTTGCGGAAGGCATCGAGAGAGACAACATTTGGCTGGCCGGGTTGTTCCGCGTCGGGTTCCGGCGTGGCTTCGGCAGCGGGTTCAGGGGCAGGCGCCTTGCCCTTGGTCACGGGACGCGTGGCCTTGGCGGGCTTGCGGGCGGTCGTCTCCGGGGCGACATCGGCCTCGGTGGGCACCACCTCGAACTGCAATCCGAATTGCACCGCGGGGTCGAGGAAGCCCTTCACGGCGCTGAAGGGGATCACCAGCTTTTCCGGCACATGGTCGAAGTTCAGGCTGACCTGAAAGTGGTCTTCATGGATGGCGAGATCCCAGAACTGGTGCTGGATGACGATGGTCATTTCACGCGGATAGCGCTTGGCCAGTCGTTCGCCGATGTCGACGCCGGGATGGCGGGTGTTGAAGGCGATGTAGAAATGGTGGTCGCCCGGCAGGCCGGATTTCTCCACCTTGCGCAGCGCCTCCCGAACCACGCCGCGCAGCGCGTTCTGGGCAAGCTGGTCATAGCGCATCAGGTCTTCCGGCATGGGCCACCCGCAATCCAACGGCAGAATCAATCCACCCGTTCTACAGCGCCAGGGCTTTCCGGTTCAAGGCATGGGCGGTTCGCGACGAAGCCAAGCGCAGCAAGGTTAAGCAAAGGTAAAAATGAAAGTGCCGGCTTCTGTTGCCAGGTGCCGGCGAACCCCGCCTTAGGCGGCTAAGCCCAAGGACTTTGATTTCGGTTTCGGCACCGCATTACGCGGCGACGGCAACCGGAGCATAGTTGTCGTTGGCAACTATATGTTGGTCCGATAACGTCGGTACCATCACGGGCAAAAGCCCACCCTTTACACCCTCGTCGATCCTGTTTCGCCCCCCTCAGCGCTGGCGGTCCTGCCGCCGTCGGTGGTGGAGGCGCCGGGTACTGCCCCCGGGTCCGAATGGTTTATTACGATGGCCGTTTATCACCATAGCCGGGCCTTGTGGGACCGGCAGGGGGAATATAGGGGTGGTTTGCGGCGAAACCAAGGGCAAAGCAAAGCATCGGAGAGGGCGGTGAATTTGCTGAAAGATTGCCACAGGAATGGAGATTTCTTCACTATACCCTGGGGCAAGGGCGGTGCTATAGCTCGGGCGGCCAGCGAGTCTCTAATCTGGCGCAACCATGGGGGTAATTATGGAAGACTATGTGGCAGATGTCCGCAAGTATACGTCAAAAGTAAATGAGACGGCGGTGAAGGCCATCGTGCGCTATTGCGGAAATCGCGCTGCGCGGCAAGGACTCGCGCTATGTGTCGATGTCGGATGATGCCGAGATCAAGCGGGTGGTGGACGGCTTCTGCGCCAAGAAGCTCGGTCTTGAAGCCAAGGCTGCCACGGCGGCAGTCAAGGCGGCGGGCGAGAAGATGAAGGCCGACCGGACCAAGGGCCGCGTCACCGTCTATTATCTCGTGGCCGAAGCCACCGGCACATTGGGCAAGCTGGTCTGACCGGCTTGACCATTCAGTTTATAACGGGGCCGTGAGGCCCCGTTTTTCATGGTGACCACGGCGGTCATCGCGCCTTGCGGGACTCCGCTGCCGCCAATAAGGTGCGCGGCCATGCAACAGTATCTCGATCTATTGGCGCAGGTGAAGCGCGAGGGCGTCAGGCGTGATGACCGCACCGGCACCGGCACGCTGTCGGTCTTCGGGCACCAGATGCGCTTCGATCTCGGCGCGGGCTTTCCGCTGCTCACCACCAAGAAGCTTCATCTCCGTTCCATCATCCATGAACTGCTGTGGTTCCTCAAGGGCGACACCAACGTTCGATACCTGCGCGACCATGGCGTGACCATCTGGGATGAATGGGCCGATGCCAAGGGCGACCTCGGCCCGGTCTATGGGGCGCAGTGGCGCTCGTGGCCGACGCGCGACGGCGGCACCATCGACCAGATCGCCCAGGTCATCGACCAGATAAAGCGCACGCCGCATTCGCGCCGCCTGATGGTGACGGCGTGGAATCCGGCGGATGTGGAGAAGATGGCCCTGCCGCCGTGCCACTGCCTGTTCCAGTTTCATGTGGCGGAGGGTCGGCTGTCGTGCCAGCTTTATCAGCGTTCGGCCGACATTTTCCTCGGCGTGCCCTTCAACATCGCCTCCTATGCGCTGTTCACCCACATGGTGGCGGAGGTGACGGGGCTGGGCGTGGGCGATTTCGTGCATACGCTGGGCGATGCCCATCTTTATCTCAACCACCTGGAGCAGGCGGATGTGCAACTCACCCGCCAGCCCGGGCCCTTGCCGAACCTTACCTTCGCGCGGCAGGTCGCTTCCATCGATGACTTCCGTTTCGAGGATATTGTGATTTCAGACTATCACGCCCAACCCACCATCAAGGCTCCCATCGCGGTGTAACCATGACAGGATTTGGCCGAGACTATCTGGCGGCACGAACCGGCTTCCTCTATCGCGGCACGGCGGTGTGGGGCGTGGTGGTCACCATTCTCGCCGCCGTCGGGCTGGTGCTGGCGTCGCTGATCTTCCAGTCCATCGCGGGTGCGGTCACGTCTTGGCTGCTCTATGGCACGGAGCCGCGCGATGCCATGGATTTCGGCAAGGCCTTTCTCATCGGCCTGTTGCCGGCGGGGGTGGCGGCGGCGGCCCTGGCCTGGTGGCTGGCAGGGCGCAGCCCGGCGGAACGGAACGAGCGGCTGGGCCTGCATATGCCCGCGCTGGGGCCCCTGGGCTGGCTGGTGGTCATCCTCGGTTTTCTCGCGGCCATGTATGCCTTCATCATCGCGGTCACGGTGCTCCTGGGCATCAACCCCGCCGACTACACGCCCGGCCCCAATGGCGAGTCGCCGGAATCGGGTTCGGCCGGGCTGGTGAAGGAGCTGATGTTCTCCATCGCCAATGATCCGCGCCTGTTCATGCTGGTGTTTCCGGCGGTGGTGATCGGGGCACCCGTGGCGGAGGAGATCATCTTCCGGGGCCAGATGTTCGCCGCCCTGGCGAACTCGCGCGTGGGCCGGGGCGGGGCCTCGGTCATCACCAGCGCGCTGTGGGCATTGATGCACATGTCGGAGCCCTGGTTGTCCATCGGGCTCATCTTCGTCATGGGGCTGGTGCTGTCGTGGCTGCTGCTGCGCTATGGCAGCCTTACCCTGACCATGATCCTGCACGGAGTGTGGAACGGGGTCTATTCGCTGCTGATCTTCGGCGGTCTGGCCAACATGCCATGAGCGGCGGCATCACCATTCGCCGCTTTGCGCCGGGGGACGGGGCGGTGCTGCTGGCCATGGTGCGGGCGCTGGCCGAGGACCATGAACTCGCGGCTCACCTCATGGCCTCGCCGTCGGATTTCGAGCGCGCCTTCGGCCCGGATGACGGACGGCGCGGGGCCTTCATCGCCGCGGTGGATGGCAAAGCGGCTGGCTGCGCCATCTGGCATGGCAGCTTCTCGTCGTTCCGGGGGCAGGAGGTCATGTATCTGGAGGACCTCTCGGTGCTGCCGCAGTTTCGCCGCCGCGGGGTAGGCCGGACGCTGATGAAGGCGGTGGCGGGCGAATGCCTCATGCGCGGCTGGCCCAGCATGTTCTGGGTGATGATGAGCAACAATGCGCGGGGCCGGGCGCTCTATGAGGGTCTGGGGGCCGAGGTGGACGACGGCCTGGCCTGGTGCCGTCTGCGCGGCACGGCGCTGGAGGGGCTGGCGCAATGACAATCATTTCTCTGGTGGTGGCGGCGGCGAGGAATGGCGTCATCGGGCGCGATGGCCGCATGCCCTGGCATATTTCCTCCGAACTCAAGCGCTTCAAGGCGCTGACCATGGGCAAGCCGGTGATCATGGGGCGCAAGACCTGGGACAGCCTGCCGAAGCGGCCCCTGCCGGGGCGGCGCAACATCGTGGTGACGCGGGCGCGCGACTTTGACGCCACGGAGGCCGAACGCGCGGCGAGTATGGCCGAGGCCCTGGCGCTGGCGGGCGAGGTGCCGGAGGTGATGGTGATCGGCGGCGGGCAGATCTATGAGGCCGCGCTGCCGCTGGCGACCCGCATCTATCTGACCGAGGTTGACCTGGCGCCGGAGGGCGACACGGTTTTTCCGACCCCCGATCCCCAGGCGTGGCGCGAGGTTTCGGCCACGGCCCATCCGGCGGAGGCGGGCGACAGCGCGGGCTATGTCATCCGGGTGCTGGAACGGCGCCCGAAATAATCGGCGCCGCCCCGCATGGACATTGGCCGGGGGGCTTCCTATATGGGCGGACACGAAGGCACAGAGGGTCTGACACATGCCATGGAACAATGACAACGGCGGCCAGGGACCGTGGGGGCAAGGCCCCTGGGGCCAGGGACCGAAGGATCAGAAACCATCCGGCGGCGGCGGCAACCGCGGTTCCGGCGGCAATCTTCCGCCCGACCTTGACGAATTCCTGCGCAAGGGCCGGGACAGCCTGAAAAATGCCCTGCCGGGTGGGGCGGGCGCGGGCGGGCGGTTCAGCTGGCTCCTGCCGGTCGTCGCCGTTCTCGGGTTCGTGGCCTTCCAGTCGGTTTATCAGATTCCGCCGGACTCGCGCGGGCTGGTGCTGCGCTTCGGCGCCTATAGCCGCACGGTGCAGCCGGGCCTCAATTTCGCGCTCTGGCCGGTTGAGAAAATGGTGGTGCTGCCGGTGGCGGCGGAAAACCAGATTTCCATCGGCGAGGCGGGCGACGAGGGCCTGGTTCTGACCGGCGATGAGAACATGGTCGACATCCGCTTCAAGGTGTTGTGGAAGATCGCCGAGCCGGAAAACTTCCTGTTCAACATTGCCGATGCCAAGGCGATCATCCGCGCCGTGGCCGAAAGCGCCATGCGCGAGATCGTGGGGCGCACGCCGGCCGATCAGGTTTTGACCACGGGCCGCCTGGCCATTCAGGACCAGGTGCGCGAGATCGTGCAGCATACGCTCGACACCTACACTGCGGGGGTGCAGATCACCGGCATCACGCTGGAAAATGTCGACCCGCCGCCGCCGGTTCTGGACGCCTTCGAGGAGGTGCAGCGCGCCAAGCAGAACCAGGTGAACATGATCAATCAGGCCGAGCAATATACCAACCAGACGCTGCGCAACGCCGAGGGCACGGCGGCCAAGGCCGTCGAAGATGCCAAGGGCTACAAGGCGCGGGTGACGGCCGAGGCCAAGGGTGCCGCCCAGCGCTTCGAGCAGGTGTTCAATGAATATGCCAAGGCCAAGGACGTGACGCGCGAGCGCCTGTTCCTCGAGACCATGGAAAAGGTCTTCGGCACGGCCAACAAGGTGGTGCTGGACCCCGGCAAGGGCGGCACGGGCGTGGTGCCCTATCTGCCGCTGCCGCCGGTGGTCAGGCCGCAAACCACGGGGGAGGGCAACTGAGATGAGCCTCATGCGTAATCTGGGCATTGCCGCTGCCGGTCTGGCCCTCATCGGGTCGATGACCCTGTTTACCGTGGACCAGCGCGAGAAGGCGCTGGTGCTGCGCTTCGGCGAGGTGAAGCGCCTCATCGAGAAGCCGGGCCTCTATGCGAAGATTCCCTTCGCCGACCAGGTGCTGCACATCGAGGGCCGGACCTTCATGTGGTCGTCGGACGACAAGGCGGTGCAGGTGTCGGACAAGCAGCGCTATCTGGTGGACGCCATCACGCTGGCGCGCGTCATGGACGTGCAGAAATTCCGTGAGACGGTGGGGGCTGATCTCGATCTCGCCCGGGCCCGCATCGAGACGCGTCTCGACGCCGCCCTGCGCCAGACCTATGGCAAGCGCACCTTCGAGGCCGCCCTGTCGAAGGACCGCGATGTCATGATGCAGGAAATCCGTGATCAGGTGCGCGGCGAGGCCCAGGCGCTGGGCATCCAGATCGTTGATGTGCGCATCCGCCGCACCGACCTGATGAAGGAGGTGCAGGAGGCGACCTTCGAGCGCATGAAGTCCGAGCGCCTGGCGGAGGCCCAGGACCTGCGCGGCAAGGGTGCCGCCATGAACACCCAGATGAAGGCCGAAGCCGACCGCAAGGCGGTGGAGATGACGTCGGAAGCCAACCGGCAGGCCGAAGTGATCCGCGGCGAAGGCGATGCCGAACGGGTGAAGGTGTTCGCCGATGCGACCCAGAAGGATCCCGAATTCTATGCCTTCTACCGTTCCATGGAGGCCTACGCTCAGTCATTGGCAACCAAGGACACGACGCTGGTGCTGAACCCGGACTCCGACTTCTTCAAGTATTTCGGGGCGCGGGGCACCAAGCCGCCGGAGGTCGCGCCCGCTCCATGAGCCAGAGCCTGTGGACGGCCTTCGCGCTGGTGCTGGTGATCGAGGGCCTCACTTACGCCCTCTTTCCCGGCCTATTGAAGCGCATGATGGCCGAGACGCAGCAGGTCAGCGATGACCGGCTGCGTCTGGGCGGCGTGGTTGCCGTGGCCATTGGCGTGGGCCTGGTCTGGCTCGGCCAGACGTTTTCATAAGTCGTTCACAAGGGAGACATGGTGATGGCAATGGCGTGGCGCAATGTGGCCGGGGCTGCCGGTATGGCGGTGATGATGCTGACGGCGGGCCTGATGAGCGGCACGGCATTGGCCGAGGTGCCGAGCCAGGCGGAGATGCTGCCCAGCGTGGCCGATCTCTCCGACAAGCTGTTGCCCGCCGTAGTGGAGATCTCGGTGGAGAGCAAGGCGGGTGGCAGCGATATGCTGAGCCTGCCCGACCTGCCGGACAATTCACCTTTCAAGGATTTCTTCGACGAGTTCATGAAGCGCCATCAGGGCGAGCGTGGCGACGGCGGCGGTGCGCCGAAGCCGCGCGACCGCACGGTGAACTCCATGGGCTCGGGCTTCGTGATCGATGCTTCGGGGCTCATCGTCACCAACAATCATGTGGTGGAAAACGCCGAGGCCATCGAGGTGAAATTCCAGGACCAGAGCACGCTGAAGGCGGAACTGGTGGGGCGTGATCCCAAGACCGATCTTGCGGTGCTGCGGGTGAAGCCGGAGAAGCCGCTGGCCACGGTGGGTTTCGGCGACAGCGACCATCTGCGCATCGGCGAATGGGTCATGGCCATCGGCAATCCCTTCGGCCTTGGCGGCTCGGTGTCGCTGGGCATCGTCTCGGCGCGCAACCGCGACATCAATGCCGGACCCTATGACGACTACATCCAGACCGATGCGGCCATCAACAAGGGCAATTCCGGCGGGCCGCTGTTCAACATGCGGGGCGATGTGGTGGGCATCAACACGGCCATCTTCTCGCCCTCCGGCGGTTCGGTGGGCATCGGCTTTTCGGTGCCCGCCAACACGGCCAAGAACGTGGTGAACCAGCTGGTGAAATTCGGCGAGACACGGCGCGGCTGGTTCGGCGTCAAGATTCAGGACATGAGCAAGGACATTGCCGAGAGCATGGGCCTTGACCGGCCGCGCGGCGCGCTGGTGGCCGACGTGACCGACACCGGCCCGGCGCAGAAGGCAGGTATCGAACCCGGCGATGTCATCGTCGAGTTTGACGGCAAGCCCATCGGTCAGATGAAGGACCTGCCCAAGATCGTGGCGGAGACCGAGGTGGGCAAGGATGTCACGGTGAAGGTGTTGCGCAGCGGCAGGGAGATGAGCTTCAGCGCTGCGGTGGGCCGGCTGGAGGATGGCGAAAAGCTGGTGGCCAATCAGGCGCAATCCGGCATGTCGGGCATGGAGGGCGCGGCCCCGGCGGTCGCCACGCTTCTGGGCATGACGGTCAGTTCCATCACCGATGAACTGCGCCAGCAATACAAGATCGACGAGAAGCTGGAGGGCGCGGTCATCACCTCGGTGGCCGAGGGCGGGGCCGCTTCCGACAAGCAGCTTGAACCCGGCGACGTCATCACCGAAGCGGGGGAAAAGCCGGTGAAGGGTTCGGCGGATATTTCCGCCGCCGCCGAGCAGGCCAGGAAGGACGGCAAGACCTCGGTGCTGATGCTCATCGCCAAGGGTGGCAAGGGAGCCGAGATGCGCTTCATCGCCCTGAAGCTGGACAAGTAGCAATAATAGTGCGCCAATGAAAAAGGCCCCGGTGATGAACCGGGGCCTTTGTCGTGTGTGATGGTTCCTCAGATGCCCGGCAGGCTGGCGAGCGAGCGGCGCAACTCGTCCTCATCGTAGGAGATGTCGGAGAGCTTGCCGGAGATCGCGTCCATGTAGGCGGGCATGTCGAAGTGGCCATGGCCGGAAAGACCGAAGAGAATGACCGGCGACTTGCCTTCCTCCTTGGCCTTCAGCGCGTGGTTGATGGCGCCGCGGATGGCGTGGGTCGATTCCGGGGCGGGCATGATGCCCTCGGTCCTGGCGAAGAGCAGGCCGGCCTCGAAGCAGGCGTTCTGGGTGTAGGCCTCGGCGTCGATATAGCCCAGTTCCTTCAGGTGCGAGACCAGCGGCGCCATGCCGTGATAGCGAAGCCCGCCCGCGTGGATGCCCGGCGGCATGAAGGTGGAGCCGAGGGTGTGCATCTTCAGCAGCGGCGTCAGGTGGCTGGTGTCGCCGAAATCATAGGCAAAGGTGCCGCGCGTCAGCGTGGGGCAGGCGGCGGGTTCGGCCGCGATGACCTTCACCTTCCTGCCGCCGCGCAACTGCCGCCCGATGAAGGGGAAGGCAAGGCCGGCGAAGTTGGAGCCGCCACCGGCGCAGGCGATGATGATGTCGGGTTCGGCACCCGCCTCCTGCATCTGCAGGATGGCTTCCTTGCCGATCACCGTCTGGTGCATGAGGACATGGTTCAGGACCGAGCCCAGGGCATAGTTGGTCCTGGGGTCCTTGGCGGCCACTTCCACGGCTTCGGAAATGGCGATGCCGAGGGAGCCGTTGGAGTCCGGGTGTTCGGCCAGGATGGCGCGGCCCGCCTCGGTTTCCAGCGACGGCGAGGCCACGCAGCGCGCGCCATAGGCTTCCATGATGGCACGGCGATAGGGCTTCGAGTTGTAGGACACCTTCACCATGTAGACCTTGACGTCGATGCCGAACATGGCACCCGCCATGGCCAGCGACGAGCCCCATTGGCCCGCGCCCGTCTCGGTGGAGAGCGAGTTGATGCCTGCCTCCTTGTTATAAAACGCCTGGGGCACGGCGGTGTTGGGCTTGTGCGATCCGGCGGGCGAGGAGCCTTCATATTTGTAATAGATCTTCGCCGTGGTCCCCAGCGCCTTTTCCAGCCCGATGGCGCGGTAAAGCGGGGTGGGCCGCCACATGCGGTAGATATCGCGCACGGGCTTGGGGATGTCGACCTCGCGCTCCTGGGTCATCTCCTGCCTGATCAATTCCATGGGGAAGATGGGCGAGAGATCCTGCGGGCCGGCGGGCTGGTGGGTGCCGGGGTGCATGGGCGGGGCCAATGGCACGGGCAGGTCGGCCTGAATGTTGTACCAGCTCCTGGAGATGGCCTCTTCGCCGAGAAGGAACTTGCGCTGATCGCGGCTCACCTTCATGAGCGGCGCGGCGCGCTTCTTCGGCGCTTTTTTCACAGCCGTCTTCGGCGCGGTCTTCCTGACGGGCTTGCTGGCGGCCTTTTTGGGCGCGGGCTTCTTCGCCGTCACGGCGCGCTTCGCCGCCTTGACGGCCTTCTTCACCGTCTTCCTGGCGGCCTTCACAATTTTCTTCGCAGGTTTCTTTGCCATGGTTTCCTCGTGCAAGAGCGGGGGAGTTTTGTTCGGTCGCGGCATTTTTGGCAAGCGGCCATTTTGGGCTGGGGTCAAGTGTCGCGGAATTCGGCGCGGGCATAGCCCTGCAGGTGCAGCAGGGCGGTGAGATCGCCGTGGTTGATGCGGATCAGGGTCGATTCCTGAACGTGGGGCTTGGCGTGCAGCGCCACGCCGATGCCCGCCTCGGCCAGCATGGCGACATCATTGGCGCCATCGCCCACGGCAATGGTGTCTTCCATCTCCAGCCCCAGGCCGGCGGCAAGGCGCTTCAGCCCGTGCAATTTGGCGGCGGACCCGAGGATGGGCGGAATGACCTCGCCCGTCAGATGGCCCTTCCTGATCTCCAGCTCGTTGGCCTGTTCCTCGTCGAAACCCAGGGCCCTGGCCACGGGCCGGGTGAACTGGCGGAAGCCGCCGGAGATGAGGGCGGTGTGGGCGCCGAAGGCCTTCATGGTGGCGATGAGGGTCTTGCCGCCGGGCATGAAGGTGATGCGATTGGCCAGCAGGTGCTGGATCACCCTTTCCTCCAGCCCCTTCAGCAGCGCCACGCGGGCGCGGAGCGCGCCGTCAAAGTCCAGCTCGCCGCGCATGGCGCGGGCCGTGATGCCCTTGATCTCGCTGCCGACGCCCGCGGCCACGCCCAGTTCGTCGATGCATTCCTGATGGATCATGGTGGAATCCATGTCGGCCACCAGCAGGCGCTTGCGCCGGTTCTCGGTGGAGACGACGGCGAAGTCGATGGGCTCGGCCCTTATTTCGGCGAGAAACTCCGACAGGCGCGGAAAGGTGGGCACCTCAAGGGCATCGCCCGGGGCCAGCCAGCGGATGCCGTCGGCCCCCAGCGCCCGGAGGCGCGTCACGATGCGTTCCGTGATTGCGCCGGAACCGGGGGCTGCTATGAGAACCAGAACGGAATCCAAATGAGTGCCCTTGCCGCCAAATCCGCCCTGCTTATTGCAGGCCCCACCGCCAGCGGCAAGTCAGCCCTTGGCCTGAGGCTGGCGCGCCAGCGGGGCGGCACCATCATCAATGCCGACGCGCTTCAGGTCTATGGGGATTTGCGCATTCTCTCGGCCCGGCCCACGGCGGCGGAGGAGGCGGAAGTGCCGCACCGGCTCTATGGCCATGTGGATGGCGCGGTGCCTTATTCCGTGGCGGCCTGGCTCAGGGAGGCGCGGGCTGCCTTGGCGCAGGTCTGGGCCGAGGGGCGGCTGCCCATTCTGGTCGGCGGCACGGGCCTTTATTTCAAGGCACTGGAGGAGGGGATTGCCGACATTCCTCCGATCGCGGAGGAAATCCGCAATAAATGGAGGGACTTCCGGGGCGATCTTCACAAGGAGATTCAAGCCCGTGATCCGGCCATGGCGGCGCGCCTCAACCGCAATGACCGGCAGCGGCTGATCCGGGCGCTGGAGGTGGCGGAGGGCACGGGCAAGCCCTTGTCGCAGTGGCAGGAGCAGGGCCGGGCGGGGGCGGCGCTGGCGGGGGTTCAGGTGGAACGCCTGTTCGTCGCGGTGCCCCGCGAAGAACTCTATGCCCGGGCCGAGGCGCGCTTTGACCGCATGGTGGCGCAAGGCGCGCTCGATGAGGTGCAGGCCCTGCCGCCGCTGGATCCGAGCCTTCCGGTGATGAAGGCCATCGGGGTGCCGGAACTGCTGGCGGTGGCGCGGGGCGAGCGGACGCTGGAGGAGGCGGCGGCGGCGGCCAAGACGGCGACCCGCCATTACATCAAGCGCCAGATGACCTGGTTTCGCGGCCAGATGACACACTGGCCCAGCCTGTCGCCCCCTTGACCGCGGCGGCAACGCCCCATAGAACGGACGTCATGAAGACCATTCTGGTAGTTGGGACGCGCATCACCACCGGGGCCTGAGGCCACCGGGGACTTCAGGTGTTGCGCGAAAACAGGCTCCCTCGGGGGCCTTTTTTATTGCCTGACGGCAGGGTTCATGTGTAACGGAGCAGTGGAAAAAGTGAGGATGTCATGGCTGCTGGCGAATTGATGACAGGTGCCGAGATCGTGCTGAAGGCCTTGGCCGATCAGGGCGTGGAACATGTGTTTGGCTATCCCGGCGGCGCGGTCCTTCCGATCTATGACGAGATTTTCCAGCAGGACAAGGTGCAGCACTTCCTGGTGCGGCACGAGCAGGGGGCGACCCATGCGGCCGAGGGTTATGCCCGCTCCACCGGCAAATGCGGCGTGGTGATCGCCACCTCCGGCCCCGGCGCCACCAATTGCGTCACCGGCCTCACCGATGCGCTGCTCGACTCCATTCCCATGGTGGTGATCACCGGCCAGGTGCCGACCCACCTCATCGGCAATGACGCCTTTCAGGAATGCGACACGGTGGGCATTACCCGGCCCTGCACCAAGCACAACTGGCTGGTGAAGGACGTGAACGATCTCGCCCGCATCCTGCACGAGGCCTTCCATGTGGCGACCCACGGGCGGCCCGGCCCGGTGGTGGTGGACGTGCCCAAGGACGTGCAGTTCGGCAAGGGCAAATACGTCGGGCCGAAGAACATCGAGCACCCGACCTATCGGCCGCGCGTCAAGCCCGACCAGACCCTGATCCGCCAGGCGGTGGACCTCATCGCCACGGCGAAGAAGCCCATTCTCTATACCGGCGGCGGCGTGATCAACGCCGGGGTGACGGCCTCGCGCCTGCTGCGGGAATTCGTCAAGATGACGGGCATGCCCATCACCTCGACGCTGATGGGGCTTGGCGCCTTCCCCGGCTCGGGCAAGGAGTGGCTCGGCATGCTGGGCATGCACGGCACCTACGAGGCCAACATGGCCATGCATGACTGCGATGTGATGATCTGTGTGGGCGCGCGCTTCGATGACCGCATCACCGGCCGGCTCGACGCCTTCTCGCCGGGGTCGAAGAAGATCCACATCGACATCGATCCCTCGTCCATGAACAAGACGGTGGCGGTGGACATTGCCATCGCCGGCGACGCCGCGCATGGTCTGGAAGACCTGATCCGGGTGTGGAAGGCGCGCAATGCGGCGCTGGACAAGAAGGCGCTGGCGGAGTGGTGGAAGCAGATTGACATCTGGCGGGCGCGCGACAGCCTGAAGTATCGCTCCAACAAGGATGTCATCATGCCGCAATATGCCATCCAGCGGCTCTATGAATTGACCAAGGGACGCGACACCTACATCACAACCGAGGTGGGCCAGCACCAGATGTGGGCGGCGCAATTCTACAAGTTCGAGGAGCCGAACCGGCTGATGACCTCTGGCGGCCTGGGCACCATGGGCTATGGCCTGCCTGCCGCCGTGGGCGTGCAGGTGGCGCATCCCAAGGCGCTGGTCATCGACATCGCGGGCGATGCCTCGGTGCAGATGACCATGCAGGAAATGTCGACCGCCGTGCAATACCGGCTGCCGATCAAGATCTTCATCCTCAACAATCACTACATGGGCATGGTGCGGCAGTGGCAGCAGCTCTTGCACGGCAACCGCCTGTCCAACTCCTATACCGAGGCGCTGCCGGATTTCGTGAAGCTGGCGGAGGCCTTCGGCGGCGTGGGCATCCGGGCGTCCAGGCCGGATGAGCTGGACGCCAAGATCATGCAGATGATCGATACGCCGCATCCGGTGATCTTCGACTGCGAAGTGATGAACGTGGCCAACTGCTTCCCGATGATCCCCTCGGGCAAGGCCCACAATGACATGATCCTGGGCGAGGAGATTGCCGACGAAGACGTGGGCAATGTGATCGACGCCAAGGGCAAGCAGCTGGTGTAAGGAGAGCAACATGAACAGCCATCTCACCGCCACCGGTTCGGCCTATTTCATGGAAGCCAGGAAGCAGGCCGAGGAAACCCATACGCTGGCCGTCGTGGTCGATAACCAGCCGGGCGTTCTGGCCCGGGTCATCGGGCTGTTCTCGGGCCGGGGCTACAACATCGACTCGCTCACCGTGTCCGAGACGCAGCACGAGCGCCATGTCTCGCGCATCACCATCGTCACCACCGGCACCAAGCAGGTGCTGGAGCAGATCAAGAACCAGTTGACGCGCATGGTGCCGGTGCATTCGGTGGCCGACCTGACCGAGCAGGGCAGCACCATCTCGCGCGAGCTTGCCATGGTGAAGGTGTCCGGCACCGGGGAAAAGCGCATGGAGGCCCTGCGCCTCGCCGACGCCTTCCGGGCGCGGGTCATCGACGCCACCACCGAGAGCTTCATCTTTGAACTGACCGGCAAGCCCGACAAGATCGACCAGTTCATCTCGCTCATGGTGCCGCTGGGCCTGATCGAGGTGGCGCGCACCGGCGTTGCCGGCATTTCGCGCGGGGCCGAGGCCATGAAGGTCTAACCCATGGGCCTGCTCGACATGGCGCAACTGGCGCTGGCGGCAGCGGCGCTGGCGCTGGCACTCTATGCCTTGCGCCGCCCGCAGGCCCCGGCCGCCTATGCCGCCGATGCCGCCGAGAGCTATGACAGCTTCCTGCGCCGGCACAATGGCGAGATCATCGCCTGGGGTGGGCGCGTGGTGCAGGAGATGGAGGACGCGGCCCGCTATTTCGCGGCCATGCAGCGCGGCGGCACCAGTCATTCGGCGGCGGAGACGGCGGCGCGGCTTGCCGTGTTGACCGATCAGGGCCGGGTCTATTTTCCCAACTGCGAGGCCGATGAGGCGTTGCCCGCGCGGGCCACGGCCTTTCGCGGCACGCGCCAGCCCATTCTCGATGCCTGCGTGCAGGTGCATGACCTGCTCATTGCCCAGAAGCCGCAGGACAGCCGCATGCCCAGCACCAAGTCGCCGGTGCTGGATGTGGAAAAGGCGCGGCGCCAGTTCATCTCCGAATTGCAACTGCTGGCCGGACCGCGTCGGTTTTCCCGCGCCGAACTGGAGGCGGTGCGCGGCCAGGGTCAGCCGGGCGGCACCCATCAAGCCTGACCGGGCAGTGATTTTTCACGCCGCCAGGAACCGATCGCGGGCGTGCCCGTTTCGTCGAAGCCTCAGCGCAACGGACGATCAAATCGGAACGATTTGAGAGAGGAAAGTTGCGCCAACATATTGATTTTCGAGCAACTTATCGGCGGCAGTTGAGTCCAACTGACCGCCGGTTGCTCTAGCGCTTCAAAGGACGGTCATGAAACGCACTCTCGCCACGCTTACCATTCTGGCAGCGCTTGCAAGCGCTGCCCCCCAGGCCCTTGCCTTTTCCATCGATGAGTTGAACGGCGCGGAATGGACGGGCACATGGCCCGAAGGCCAGAGCGCCATTGCCGCCAAGGTTCAGGTTCTGCTGGGCCGCGGCGGTGCCAGCCCCGGCGTCATCGACGGGGTGATGGGCATGAATGTGGAGAAGGCCCTGCGCGGTTTTGAGGAAATCCACGGCTTGCCGGTGGACGGCCAGATGGATGGCGATGTCTGGAGCAGGCTGAATGGCAGCGAACCGGCCTTCACGCGCTATACGGTGAGCGAAAAGGATGTGGCCGGACTGGTGGAGGCGATCCCTGAAGACAAGGCCGAGCAGGCCAGGATGGAACGCCTCGGATATGTCAGCGCCGCCGAGGCACTGGCCGAAAAGTTTCACATGGACATCGATTTTCTCAGGCACCTCAATCCTGAGTCGGATTTCGCGCCGGGCAGCAGCATCATCGTCGCCAATCCGGGCGAGCGGCTGAAGGTGCCGGTGGCTCATCTCATCGCCGACAAATCGGATGAGCGGCTTATGGCCTATGACGGCGAAGGCCGGTTGCGGCTGTCCTATCCGGCCACCATCGGCAGCGACGAAACGCCTTCGCCCTCCGGCACGCATCAGGTCAAGGTGATCGTCGACGATCCGGACTACACCTACACGCCGAAGGAGGAGGGGGCGGAGAAGCTGCGCCTGCCGCCCGGGCCCAATGGCCTGGTGGGCAATGTCTGGATCGGTCTGTCGGCGCCCACCTATGGCATCCATGGCACGCCTGACCCGGCCCATATCTCGCGCACCAATTCCTCGGGCTGTGTGCGCCTGACCAACTGGGATGCGGGCGAGTTGGCGCATACCATCGAGCGCGGCATTCCGGTGGAATTCCGCGAGTGACCCTTCGTTAGGTGGTCTGGCGAAAATTTTCCGAACCGGCAGCTTTTCCCGGTCCGCCCGGATGCTAAAGCGCGGGGTGGGAGATTTTCAGCATGGCCTGCACCCTGTCCGTCAATATCAATGCCGTGGCTTACCTGCGCAACCGGCGCGAGGTGCCATGGCCGAGTGTGGAGGGCATTGGCCGGATCGCGCTCGATGCCGGGGCCTCGGGCCTTACCGTCCATCCCCGGCCCGACGAGCGCCATATCCGGCGCCGCGACGTGACCGTGTTGCGCCAGATGCTGCGGGCCGATTATCCGGGGCGGGAATTCAATATCGAGGGCTATCCCGATGAGCGCTTCCTCGCCCTGTGCGAGGCCGAACAGCCGGATCAGGTGACGCTGGTGCCGGACCTGCCGGGGCAGGGCACCTCGGACCATGGCTGGAACATTGCCGCCAGCCGGGCGCTGCTGGAGGACGTTATTGCCCGCCTGCACCGGGGCAGGATGCGGGTCTCCGTCTTCATCGACCCCGACGACAGAGCCCCGGCCCTGGCCAGGGCCGTGGGGGCGGACCGGGTGGAGATTTACACCGGCCCCTATGGCGGGGCGCTGGAGCGGACGGCGATGGAAAGGGAGTTTGCCAAGGTGGTGGCGGCGGGCCAAGCGGCGGCGGCTGCGGGGCTGGACCTCAACGCGGGCCACGACCTGACACGGGAGAACCTGCCGCGTCTGGTGGCGGCGCTGCCCAATCTGAAGGAAGTGTCCATCGGCCATGCGGTGGTGGCCGATGCGCTCATCCTCGGCATGGCGGAAACGGTGCGCCGGTTCCGCGCGGCCATCGGCGATGTCTGATCTCGCCCCGCTTATCTCCATTGGCCTGGTCCAGCTTCTGGCGGTGATCTCGCCGGGGCCAAGCTTCCTCATCACGGCGCGCACGGCGGTGGCGCGCTCGCGCCTTGATGGCGTCAAGGTGGCGGCGGGCCTGGCGGCGGGCACGGTGATCTGGTCGGCGGCGGCATTGTTCGGCCTCAACGCGCTGTTCAAGCTGGTGCCGCCGCTCTTCGTAGCCATGAAGATCGTGGGCGCGCTGTTCCTGCTGTGGGTGGCCTTCAACATCTTCCGCCACGCCGCCGAGCCGCTGGCGCTGGAGACGGAGGGGGAGGGCGCGGGCAGCCCCTTCTGGCGCGGCTTCTGGACGCAATTGGCCAATCCCAAGGTGGCGATCTTCTTCGGCTCCATCTTCGTGGCGCTGCTGCCACGCGTCGTGCCGTTGTGGATGATGCTGGCGCTCATTGCCATCGTCAGCTTCAACGAGTTCTGGTGGTATTCCGTGGTGTCGCTGTTCTTCTCCTCCGGCCCCATCCGCCGCACCTACCTCGCGGCCAAGAAATGGCTCGACCGGGCCACGGGGCTGTTCCTGGGCGGGCTGGGCCTGCGCCTTTTGTGGGGGGCGCGCGACACGGCGCTATAATTTTGCTGGCGCACCCTCTTGCGCGGCTATTGCGGCGGGAATAGTTTTCACACCGGCCACTTCAGTGCGGGGCCCCTCCCCGCCGAGCAAGGGATGAAATGCCACGGCGGTTTCCGTTGTGGTTGTCCCTCGCAAGACTCCTCCGAAATCGCTGATCAACAAGAGCATCGATTAAGGAGACTGCCATGTCCGACTCCAAGGCTTCCGGCAAACGGTCCTGGGCCGAACCCTTCAAGATCAAGTCCGTCGAACTGCTGAAGACCACCACCCGCGCCGAGCGCGAACGCGCCATCGTTGACGCGGGCTACAACACCTTCCTGCTGAAGTCCGAGGACGTTTACATCGATCTTCTGACCGACTCCGGCGTGTCCGCCATGTCCGACCGGCAGTGGGCGGCCATGATGCTGGGCGACGAGGCCTATGCCGGCAGCCGCAATTTCTACGAACTCGAAGCGGCGGTGCAGAAATACTACTCCTACAAATATGTGGTGCCGACACATCAGGGCCGGGGCGCGGAGCACATCCTCAGCCAGTGCCTGATCAAGCGCGGCGATTACATTCCCGGCAACATGTATTTCACCACCACGCGGCTGCATCAGGAGCTGGCGGGGGGCACCTTCGTCGATGTCATCACCGACGAAGCGCATGACGCCCAGAACCCGCACCCCTTCAAGGGCAACATCGACATCGGCAAGCTCGACGCGCTGGCGAAAAAGGTGGGCGACGACAAGATCCCCTATGTCTGCGTGGCCACCGCGGTGAACATGGCGGGCGGACAGCCCATCTCGCTGGCAAACCTGCGGGCCGTGCGCCAGTGGTGCGACAAGCACGGGGCGCTGCTGGTGCACGACATGACGCGCGTGGCCGAGAACGCCTGGTTCATCAAGTGCCGCGAGGAGGGCTATGGCGACAGAAGCGTGGCCGAGATCGTGCACGAGATCTGCGCACTCACCGATGCCGCCACCATGTCGTCGAAGAAGGATGCGCTGGTGAACATCGGCGGCTTCCTGGCCATGAACAGCGAGAAGCTTTACGAGGACGCCTGCGGGCTGGTGGTGGTCTATGAGGGGCTGCACACCTATGGCGGCATGGCGGGGCGCGACATGGCGGCGCTGGCCGTGGGCATTTCCGAAAGCGTGGACGACAATCACATCCGCGCCCGCGTGGGCCAGGTGGAATATCTCGGCCAGATTCTCACCGATGCGGGCGTGCCCATCGTGCTGCCGGTGGGGGGGCACGCGGTGTTCCTCGATGCCAGGCGCATGCTGCCGCACCTTCCGCAGGAGCAGTTTCCGGCGCAGGCGCTGGCGGCGGCGCTCTACGTGGACTCGGGCGTCCGCGCCATGGAGCGCGGCGCGGTGTCGGCGGGGCGCGCCGCCGATGGCAACAACTACATGCCCAAGCTGGAGTTGGTCCGGCTCACTATTCCGCGCCGGGTCTATACCCAGTCGCACATGGACGTGACGGCGGAAAGCGTCATTGCCGTGGCGGAACAGGCGCGTTCGGTGCGCGGGCTGAGGTTCACCTTCGAGCCTAGGATGCTGCGCTTCTTCATGGGCCGTTTCGCCCAGGTGTAAGGCGGCGGCCTGCAACCAAAGTGGGGTGGGGGCGGCGGGCGCCGCCCCCGCCGCTTGGCGCTTGCCATGGGCGCACGGGGAGGCTAATCGAAGCCGCAAATCCACGGGAATTCAGGGAAAGGGATGGCCGCCATGCGCGTGTTTTATGACCGGGACGCCGATGTCAACCTCATCAAGGGCAAGAAGGTGGCCATCGTCGGCTATGGCTCACAGGGCCGCGCCCATGCGCTGAACCTGAAGGATTCCGGGGCCAAGCACCTGGTCATCGCGCTGAAGGAAGGCTCGCCCACCGCCAAGAAGGTGGAGGCGGACGGCCTCAAGGTCATGACCGTGGCCGAGGCCGCCAAGTGGGCCGACCTGATGATGATGGCCACCCCGGACGAGCTTCAGGCCGATATCTACAAGAGCGAGATTGCCCCCAACATCCGCGATGGCGCGGCCATTGCCTTCGCCCACGGTCTTAACGTCCACTTCGCCCTCATCGAGCCGAAGAAGACGGTGGACGTGGTCATGATCGCGCCCAAGGGCCCGGGCCACACGGTGCGCGGCGAATATCAGAAGGGCGGCGGCGTGCCCTGCCTCATTGCCATCCATCAGGATGCCTCGGGCAATGCCCATGACCTCGCCCTGTCCTATGCCTCGGGCGTGGGCGGCGGGCGTTCCGGCATCATCGAGACGACCTTCAAGGAAGAATGCGAGACCGACCTGTTCGGCGAACAGGTGGTGCTGTGCGGCGGCTTGGTGGAACTGATCCGCGCCGGTTTCGAAACGCTGGTGGAGGCGGGCTATGCGCCGGAGATGGCCTATTTCGAATGCCTGCACGAGGTGAAACTGATCGTCGATCTCATCTATGAGGGCGGCATCGCCAACATGAACTACTCCATCTCCAACACGGCGGAGTGGGGCGAATATGTCACCGGGCCGCGCATCATCACCGAGGAAACGAAGCAGGAGATGAAGCGGGTTCTGAAGGACATCCAGACCGGAAAGTTCACGTCGGAGTGGATGCAGGAATATCGCGCCGGGGCCGCCCGCTTCAAGGGCATCCGCCGCAACAACGACGCCCACCAGATCGAGGCCGTGGGCGAAAAGCTGCGCGCCATGATGCCCTGGATCGCCAAGAACAAGCTGGTTGATAAAGCCCGGAACTAGTAGCGAAACAATCCGGCGGGAGGTCAGCGGATGAAAAGGTGCATTGGGTTCAATCCAAAGCGCCGGATAAGCCCAGTAGGCACTTTTTCATCTGGACTGCTGGACGGCTTAGCAAACAGGGCTTCCTACACGGGGAATCCTGAACATAAACGACGACCTGGTGATTACGGGTTGACACCGCCAACAAGTCCGAGGCCCGGTAAAACACTTTGCGATGCTGCGGGTGATTTTCCTAAGGCTCTGGCCGAGGAGCTATTGCGAAACGGGTTCGTTAGGGGTTTAGTAAGCCTCCAAACCCGTAATGGCTGGCCGCAGAATGTGTGGTCCGTGCATGATGGGGTTGCGTTTGAAGCGCAGCTTGAGAATGCGACGATCGGAACTTACCATGGCTATCCGATGCCGGAGGACGATGATTTGCGGGAGGATGTGCTAAAACATTGGAACGCCCATGAGCCAAAGATTGACAATTAGAGTTGCTTGGGAACATTTGGCAAAAGGCTTGCCAGAAGAACGTGCAACGTTTGCCGCGCTAGGCATCAGCTTTAACAATCTATCCTTGACCGAAGCAGAGGACGGACTCGCAAATCGGTTACGCCAAGACGTGTATCTTTCTGGCTATAGGCTTGGCGAATGGTTGGCATGGAATTGGTGGCGACTCAGGTGGGAACCGCGCAAAGATAGCCTGGGATGGGCTATGGCACATCGCATGGCCTCAATTGGAGGCGGGTATATTTGGCCAAATATTACCATCTTTTCAGATGGTGAGCGTGTTGTTCTCAATGCCCAGCCAACCTCAAAGAAGCCCTCGGAACCTCTTCGCTATATTGCGCAGACAGCTGCAATCGTGTCTGCATCAGAATTTGAATCAGAAGTGGATTTGTTCTTGAATCAAACTATTGAAAGGTTGCGTTCTGAAAATATTGAGAAGACCAACCTCGACGCTATCTGCCATGAGTTGCGTGAAGAGCGAAGGGATCCCGAGCTTGCAAAGCGGCGCAAGCTTGAAGCTCTTTTAGGAAGAGATGTTGATGAAGCCAATCAAGCCGACCTTGACCAACTACTGGCAGATGCTACTAGACTCGGTGAGGATGCTGTGGGGGAACTGGCAGCGCAAAATCCAGAAGATGCCCGACCTTTGACTTCGGGTGATCTCGCTTCGATTGCAATAAGCCATGGTTTTGATTTCAATCCGGCGGATGCCATTCAACTTGAGAGCAAAGCCGCATTAGCGCTTCCCTCTGGGGTGGCAGCTTGGGAAAGAGGCGTTGCGGCAGCAAAAGCGCTTCGGAAGCAATTAAATATTGGTGCTGCTCCTATTTCAAATGATCGGTTGTCGGAAATGGTGGGAGTTTCCAAAAAAGTCATTAGCTCCGCAACGCACTCAGGAGAGTTTCCCTTCACACTCGAATCTGAACCAAGGAAGGGAAAGATCTCTATTCGCTCTAAGTACGAAACTGGTCGAAGATTTGCACTTTGCCGTCTACTGGGTGACCGTATTGCGTATACGACAACTGATAAACTGCGGCCTGCGACAAGTGCCTATACATATCGCCAGAAGATACAAAGGGCCTTTGCTGGTGAGTTTCTGTGCCCATTTAAAGCTTTGCAAGATATGTTGCACGGCGACCTGAGCGATGATCAGTTCGATGAAGCCGCTGATTATTTCAATGTTTCGAATAGAACGATTAGAACACTTCTGGTAAACAACGGGTTGCTTGAACGAGATAATCTCGAATTGCATTTGGCCTCATCTGCATAGTTTAAGTTGCCCATGAGCTGTCCTATGCCCCCAGCTTGGATGGCGGAAGCCCCGAAAACTTCGATACAACCTTCAAGGAGGCATGCGAAACCGACCTGTTCGGCGAGCAGGTGGTGTTGTAGGGCGGCTCGGCCGGCTTGGCGTGCGTGCAGTTTTCGCTGCCATTGACAAGGGCTGGCGAAATCGCTGACCCTTGGGCGAGGGGGGCCAATCATGACCAGACTGACGAGACGGGAGATGCTGGCGCTGCTGGCGGGGGCGGCGGCGACAGCCCCGGCCATGGCGGGGGCCGCGCCCAGGGGCGTTATCGCCGTTGTGGGGGCGGGGCTGGCGGGCCTTGTGGCGGCGCGGCACTTGACC
>CALMUW010000051.1 GCA_937872985.1 uncultured Alphaproteobacteria bacterium | reverse complement strand
ATCAATCCCAATGCGGTCAAGGTCTATCTCATCCACGACCGGCGGGTGAATGCCTTCGTGGCGGGCGGCCAGCGCATCTTCGGCGTCACCGGCACCATCGTGCAGTCCAGGACGCCCAATGAGGTCATCGGCATTCTGGCCCACGAGACCGGCCACATCGCGGGCGGGCATCTGGCGCGCATGGGCATCGAGATGGAGCGGGCCTCGGCCCAGAACATCATCGGCATGTTGCTGGGGGCCGCCGCCATGGTGGGCGGGGCCGCAACGGGCAGCAGCGGCGCGGCCAAGGCCGGTCAGGGCATCGTCCTGGGTTCGCAGGGCATGGCCCAGCGCTCCATCCTGTCCTATCAGCGCGCCATGGAATCATCCGCCGATCAGGCGGCCCTGAAATATCTCGCCGCCACCGGCCAGAGTCCCAAGGGCATGCTGGACATGTTCCAGCGGCTGGCCAATGCCTCCATCGCCACCGCCGCCAATGTCGATCCCTATCTCCTGTCGCATCCCATGCCGCTGGAACGCATCCGCAATCTGGAGAACGACGCGACCCGCAGTCCCGATTTCGAGCGCAAGGACGAGGCCGCCGTGGTGCTGCGCCACCGGCTGGCCCAGGCCAAGCTGGTGGGTTTCATCGAATCATCGCAGACGGTGTTTCAGAAATACCCCTCCTCCGATACGTCCCTGCCGGCGCGTTATGCCCGGGCCATCGCCATGTACCGCCGCGGCGACATGAAGAATGCCCTGCCGGTCATGGACAGCCTGATCCGCGACATGCCGCAGGATCCCTACTTCTGGGAGTTGAAGGGCCAGGCCCTGCTGGAATCGGGCCAGTCGGCCCAGGCGCTGGCGCCGCTGGCGGAGGCGCGCAAGCTTCTGCCCAACAACGGCCTCATCCAGATCCTGACGGCCCAGGCCTACCTCGACCGGGGCAAGCCCGCCGATGCCGACCAGGCCATCAGGCTGCTGGTGCAGGCGCGCAAGACCGAGAGCGACACGCCCGTGATCTACAAGTTCATGGCCCAGGCCTATGGCCTCAAGAACGATACGGCGCGGGCCGAGCTGGCCACCGCGCAATATGCCTTCATGACCGGCGACAAAAAGCTGGCGGTGGAGAAGGCCAAGGCCCTGCAGGACCGGTTCAAGCATGGCAGCCCGGAGTGGCTGCAGGCCAACGACATCGTGACGTTTGCCGCCAAGAAGTAGGTTGCCAAGTCCTGAGCTTCCGGGCACAAGACGGCACCGCAACATGAGGTCTGCCATGCGCCGCTTTTCCCGTCTCGTTCTCGCCCTGCCGCTTCTCGCCCTGGCGCTGGTTCCGGCCAGCGCGGCGGAGTTCAACGATGCCCAGAAGGCGGAAATCCAGGCCATCGTGAAGGACTACCTGGTCAAGAACCCGGAAATCCTGCGCGACATGGCGCAGGCGCTGCAGGAGGCCGACCGCGTGGCCGAGGACAAGCAGCGCGGCGAGACTCTCACCGCCCACAAGGACGCCATGTTCAACGACGCGGGCGACTTCGTGGCGGGCAATCCCAAGGGCAAGGTCACGCTGGTGGAGTTCTTCGATTACAATTGCGGCTACTGCAAGAAGAGCTTCCCTGCGGTCATGTCGCTGGCCGAGAAGGACAAGGACCTGCGCATCGTGCTGAAGGAACTGCCGATCTTCGGCGGTGATTCCGACTATGCCGCCAAGGCCGCCGTGGCCGCCCACATGCAGGGCAAATATTGGGAGTTGCATCAAGCCCTGTTCAAGCACGAGGGCAAGGTGACGGCCGAGGTGGTGGACGCCGCCGCCAAGGATGCCGGCATGGATGTGGCGAAGATGAAGGCCGACATGGCGGGCGAGGCGGTTCAGGCCTAGCTTGCCAAGAACGAGGAACTGGCCCGCGCCATGGCCTTCACGGGCACGCCCGCCTTCGTGGTCGATGATGTGGTGATTCCGGGGGCCGTGCCGCTGGAAGCACTGGAGCAGACGCTTAAGGACGTGCGGGACCGCGGCTGCAAATATTGCTGAGCCGCGCCCATCCACACCCCCTCAGGCGGCGCTTCCAAGCGGCGGCGTGAACGCCTATAAGAACGGCGCAAAGCCACAGGGGAAGGCCGTGAAAAAGACCCTCTACATCCTCAACGGACCGAACCTCAATCTCCTGGGCACGCGCGAGCCGGAAATCTACGGCAGCGAAACCCTCGCCGATGTGGAGCGGCGCTGCGCGGCCCGCGCCAAATCGCACGGCTATGACATCACCTTCCAGCAGTCGAACCATGAGGGCCAGCTGGTGGACTGGATTCAGGAGGCGCGCCGCAAGGCGCTGGGCATCATCATCAATGCCGGGGCCTTCACGCATACCTCGGTGGCGCTGCACGATGCCCTCAAGGCGGCGGATGTCCCCGCCATCGAGGTCCATCTCTCCAATGTATTCCGGCGCGAGGCCTTCCGCCATCACAGCCACCTGTCGCCGGTGGTGAATGGCGTAATCCTGGGCTTCGGCGTCACGAGCTATGAACTGGCCGTTGACGGCCTGGTTGAATTGTTGAAGGGCAAATGAGAGGGACCGGAATGGCCGCCAAGAAGAGCACGCCTGTGAACCCCGCCAAGGCCGCAGCAAAGCCTGCCAGCCGCGGCACGCCCGAGCTTGACCTCATCGCCGCCATGGCCGCGATCCTGAATGACACGGGCCTGACGGAAATCGAACTGGACCAGAGGGGCACGCGGGTGCGCGTGGCGAAATCGGTGACGGTGGCGGCCAGCGTGGCGGCCCCGGCGGCCCATGCGGTTGCAGCCGCCCCGGCTCCGGCCCCGGCGGCGGAGGCCCCGGCGGCCAGGCCGGCGGGCGATCAGCCCGGCACGGTGAAGTCGCCCATGGTGGGCACGGCCTATCTGGCCCCTGCCCCCGGCGCCAATCACTTCATCGCCGTGGGCGACAAGGTGCGCGCCGGACAGACTCTGCTGATCATCGAGGCGATGAAGACCATGAACCAGATTGCCGCGCCGCAGTCCGGCACGGTGACGCAAATCCTCATCGAGAATGCCCAGCCGGTGGAATTCGGCGAGGCCCTGGTGGTGATCGAGTAAGATGTTCGACAAGATCCTCATCGCCAACCGGGGCGAGATTGCGCTGCGCGTGTTGCGCGCCTGCAAGGAACTGGGCATCCAGACGGTGGCGGTTCACTCCACCGCCGACGCCGATGCCATGCACGTTCGCCTCGCCGACGAGAGCGTGTGCATCGGCCCGCCCGCCGCGAAGGACTCCTATCTGAATATTCCGGCCATCGTCTCGGCCTGTGAGATCACCGGGGCGGAGGCCGTGCATCCAGGCTATGGCTTTCTGTCGGAGAATGCGCGCTTCGCCGAAATCCTGACCGAGCATGGCATCAAGTTCATCGGTCCTTCGGCGGAGAACATCCGCACCATGGGCGACAAGATCGAGGCCAAGCGCACGGCGAAGGACCTGGGCATTCCCGTGGTGCCGGGGTCGGCGGGCGGCGTGTCGGACGTGGGCGAGGCCAAGAAAATCGCGCGCGACATCGGCTACCCCGTGATCATCAAGGCGACCGCCGGCGGCGGCGGGCGCGGCATGAAGGTGGCGCGCACCGACGACGACATCGAGGTGGCGCTGCACACGGCCCAGAGCGAGGCCAAGGCGGCCTTCGGCAACCCGGAAGTCTATATCGAGAAATATCTGGAAAAGCCCCGGCACATCGAGGTGCAGGTTCTGGGCGACGGCCAGGGCAACGCGGTCCATCTGGGCGAGCGCGACTGCTCGCTGCAACGCCGCCACCAGAAAATCTGGGAGGAAGCCTTCTCGCCCGCGCTCAACGCGCAGCAGCGCGACGAGATCGGCGGGCGCGTGGCGCGCGCCATGGCCAAGCTCGGCTACGAGGGCGTGGGCACGGTGGAGTTCCTCTACGAGAACGGCGAGTTCTATTTCATCGAGATGAACACCCGCCTTCAGGTGGAGCATCCGGTGACCGAGATGATCACGCGGCTCGATCTGGTGCAGGAGCAAATCCGCGTGGCGGCGGGCGCCAGGCTGCCCTTCGGGCAGGACGACATCAAGTTCGCGGGCCACGCCATCGAGTGCCGCATCAATGCCGAAAACCCCACCACCTTCACGCCCTCGCCGGGCCGGGTCGAGCAGGTCCACTTCCCCGGCGGCCTCGGCGTGCGGGTCGATTCGGCGCTGTATTCGGGCTACTTCATTCCGCCCTATTATGACTCGCTCATCGGCAAGCTCATCATTCTCGGCAAGACGCGCGAGGAGGCCATGATGCGCCTCAGGCGCTGCCTCAATGAATTCGTGGTGGACGGGGTGGAGACGACGCTGCCGCTGTTGCGCCGCCTGACCCAGGAACGCGACATCATCGACGGCACCTATGACATCCACTGGCTGGAGAAATATCTGGCCAAGGGGTGAGGATTTCAGCGCCCCATGACCACCATCACGCCGCGCATTCTGCTGGAGGCCTATCGCGCCGGGATTTTCCCCATGGCGGAATCGGCGGAGGACAATGCCCTCTATTGGGTGGAGCCGGAGGAGCGCGGCTATTTTCCGCTCGATGGCCTGCATGTGTCGCAGTCGCTGCGCAAGCTGGTGCGGCAGCAGCACTTTGACATCAGGGTGGACACGGATTTCGCCGCCGTCATTGCGGGCTGCGCCGAACAGCGGCCGGAGCGGCGCTCCACCTGGATCAATGGCCGGATCAGAAAGCTCTATGGCCAGTTGCACGACATGGGTGCCTGCCACAGTGTCGAGGCGTGGCATGAGGGCGCGTTGGCGGGCGGGCTTTACGGCGTGAAGATCGGCGCGGCGTTTTTCGGCGAGAGCATGTTCACGCGCGTTTCGGGGGCCAGCAAGGTGGCGCTGGTGCATCTGGTGGCGCGGCTGAATTTCGGCGGCTTCAGAATGCTCGATGCGCAGTTCATGAACGCCCATATCGCCACGCTGGGGGCGCGGCCCATGAAGAAGGCGGAGTTCATGGCGCTGCTGCCTGCGGCGGTGAAGGCGCATGGCGACTTCTTCGCCTTCATGGGCGATGACGACCCGGCGGAAGTCTTGCAATGGGCGCTGCCGGGGAAGTGAGCCGGAGGCTGGATGGCCGGGTCAGGCCCGGCCATGGAGAGGTGAGGGAGCGCCCCCCGCAAGCGCGTGGCGGAAGGCTTTCATCCGCTCTTGCTTGCAGGGAGAAGGAGGCGGCTTCGTGCCGCGGTAGGAAATCACCACCTCGCCATCGGGCAGTTGATAGGCCGCCGCATAGAAACCGGCGGCTTGCCATGCATCTTGAGTTGCCTTGTCAGCAGGCATTCCATCTTCAGGCCCTAGCAAGATGGCATTGCCGATATGAACTGCTCCCGTTTCAACGCCCCTGCCATAACCCTGATTGTATGAGTCCATAGCAAGTATGGCTAAGAGAATGTCTTTCTCTGTGGTCATGGTTTAACTCCTGCGAAAAAATCGGCAGTTCCAATTTTTTCTGCAAATTCATATTGATCAGCGGGCTTGAGTTTTGAAGGCACGAACGCACCGGGCCAGGTTTTTATCCAAGGCAAAGCGGTAACAACGTTTCCTTTGGTGACGGGTTCATCGGTGATGGTGAGGGTGATGGCTTTCAGCGCATAGCCCGGGCCGAAGCTGGCGGCGAGATTGGCGGGGTCCACCTGCATGACACTCTCCGGCCGCGCCACATCGCCAAAGGTCACCAGCATCGGGTAAAGCTCGGGATCAACCGGAGCCTCCGCACCGCGCAATTTCCGGCTTGATAGCTGGGCCCATGCGTTTTTATTCGCCTTTAGCTTGCCAGCCCGCGTGAACACGTAGTTGGCAAGATTTTCCGTCTTGTTTTGGAGCAGTGCGAACAGATATTTGCCACCGCCGAGGTCAACGACGGTTGCTTCCCCTCTTATCCTGATGAGGTAGCTTTCACCCGCTCCAAGTAAGTAGGCGTGCACCGTCTTCGCCTGCACGACAGCGCTGCCGGATTTCTCCCCTTCGGGCGTCTGGACCGTAACCGTAAGCTTCTGGTTCCAGGAATACCTGTCGTCGCTGCAACCGCCAATCAGCACCACCGCCATGACCAGCACCAGGCCCCAGCGCAGAAATCGGGTCATGGAAAGCTCCTGAACATTGTGGGAGGGGACACTACGCCGCAAACGGGTGAGAGGGCGGCAAGACTCGCCTGCCATGCTTGCCAAAGGGTTATGGCCTGGGGGCGATGCTGGCCAGCGGCCATGGGGTCACGGGGAATATTCCCCCAAGGGGCCCTTGCAGCGGGGCGAGCGCTGGATGCTGGCCGGGTCAGGCCCGGCCATGGAGAGGTGGAGGTGAGGCGACGGGGCCAGGGTCCGGCGGGGGCCCGGGTCCGGCGGGGGGCCCGTTGCTTCGCAACTCCCCCGCGTTCGCAGAGCGGGGAAGCGCCACCGGCGCTTCCCATGGGTCGCTCTGCTCACCCTTCGGCAGGCGGCGGCGATCCACCGGATCGCCGCGTGGAGCGCCTGCCTCAGTCCTCCGGTTGTTCTTCGTTGTCGAGCTGGTTTTGCAGGGTGGAAAGGTCCGGCGCGGCTTCGGTGACCGGCGGCGGCGCGTTGGGGTCGCGGCAGCCCGAAAGCCAGACATCATAGACCGGATGCTCCACGCCGTTGAGGCCGGGACTTTCGGCGAACATCCAGCCCGAGAAAATGCGCTTCTTCTGATTGTCGGCGCTGACCTCGTCCACCTCCACGAAGGAATCGGTCTTGGGTTCCTCGGTGATGGGGCTGGTGAGGCAGACGGAGGCTTTGACGATGAGGCCGCCGAATTTCGCTTCCTCGCCCACCTTGGCCTCGAAGGTGGTGGTGACGCCCGTGATCTTGTCGAGACCGGCAAAGACCGCCACGGGATTCTGCACCCGCGTGGCCAGGGCGGGCGTGGCAAGCGTCACAAGCGCCGCCGCGGCGGACAGCAATTTGACCGCGGAATTCATTGCGCGGGCGGCGTGTCGGGTGAGGCCGGGGGCGGGGCCGCATCGGGTGCCGGCGCCGGGGCCGCCCCCTCCGGCTTCGGCGGCTTGTTGCCGAACATGGACTGGCTGATGAGCGACCAGACATCGACCGCGCCCTGGGTGTAGCTGATGACGCCGCCATTGCCGAGCTTCACATCGGAGCCGCCCGGCTCCAGCGCCACGAACTTCGATCCCAGCAGCCCTTCCGCCGTGATCTTGGCCGAGGAGTCGTCCGACAGCGGCACCTTGGCGTCGATCATCATGTCGAGATGGGCCTGGAGATTGTCGGGGTTGAGGCTTTGGCCGACCACGGTGCCGACCTTGACGCCCGCGAGACGGACATCACTGCCGACATTGATGCCTTCGACATTGTCGAACTCGGCGCTGATCTTCACGCCGCCCGCGCCGGAGCCATCGGCCACGCCGGAGGTTTTCCAGGCATAGGCGCCGAAGGCCACGGCCACGGCGATGACCGCAGCCCCCATCAGCGTTTCAGCGGTGGAACTGTGAGCGTCAGCCATGGGATCAGGGACGCCAGGCCTGATAGTCGGCGGCGGGTTCGGCGGGCTTGCCGCCCTGCGCGATGGAACCCGGCGGGCGATAGGCCTCGGCCGTGCCGCTGAGGTTGGGCAGGTGGGGCTTTTCCCAGGGCCTGGCCCGGTAGTCGCCATCCTTGGGCGGCGTGTCCACCCGGTGGTGAATCCAGCCGTGCCAGCCGGGGGGCACGCGCGAGCCATCGGAATAGCCGTTGTAGATCACCCAGCGATGTTCGGGAATCGAATCGGGGATGGCCGATTTGGTCCGGTAATATTTGTTGCCGAACTCGTCCTGGCCGACGAATTCGCCCCTGCGCCAGGTGAAGAAACGGGTGGCCAGCGTCTGGCCGTTCCACCAGGTGAGAAATTGCTTGATGAACAGCATGAGGGTCCTCGTTGGCAGCTTCCGCCTTATGGCCCATGGGGCTTCATTGGTAAAGGCGGAATCAGGCGGTTTTCAGATGATGCCGGATCACGGCGTGACCGCCAGCAGCGGCAGGGGCGCGCCGTCGCGCGGCGGGGCCGCCAGTTCGGCGACGCCGGGGGCCGTGCGGAGGATGGCGATGATGGCCTGCTCCTCGGCCGGCGTGGCGGCAATGGCGGCGGGCAAGGCCAGCAGCTTGCCGCGCGCCGTCAGCTCCTCGCGGCTGAGACTGAGGAGCGCGATCTCACCGCCGCCGACCAGATTCTGGCCGCTGCGATAGGCGCGCAGCACCAGGCGATGGGTCTGGCCGGGCCTGGGGGGAATGATGATGGTGCCTTGGGCGCGCAGGCCCTCATGCAGCAGCGGGCGCGGCGGCAGGGCGGAAAGCGGTGCGTCCGGGTTGAGATAGGCCAGGCCCTTGGGCCAGTGCCACTTGCCTTCGATCTGCCAGCCGTTGGCAAGGGCGGTGGCGGTGAGGGGGGCGAGGTTGCCCGCCCATTGGGCAAAAAAGCGTTCCTCGGGATTGCCTGCAAGGTCGATGCGGCGCGCCGGCAGACGGTCGTAGCCGCCCTGCCGCCAGTCGCCCAGGCTCATGGTGGCACCCTGATTGATGAGGGCGAAGGCGCGCTCGGCCCGGCCATAGCTGTGGCCGATGTGCAGGCCGCCCACCAGCGCGAAGACGGCGAAGGAGGCCGCCAGCAGACCGAAGGGCAGGAAGCGGCGCGGCGGCAGGGCCTCGATCACCACGCCATAGGCCGAGACCAGAAGCACGCCGATGAGGAAGCCGCCGAGGACATCGGACAGCCAGGCCGTGCCGAGGTAGACTTCGGAAAAGCCGATGGCCAGCACCGGCAGGCTGTAGGTGGCGACGACGGCGGCGCGCGACCAGACGCCGAGCGCATGGCCCACCACGCTGGCGAGAATGCCGAAGGCCACCGCCGCAAAGAGGGCGCGGGCCGAGGGAAAGGTGTTGCTGAGCGCCTGCGCCCCTTCCACCAGCGCCGGGCCGGGCCGGGAGATCCCGTGGTGCAGACCGGCGACGATGAGGCTTGCCGCCAGCATGGTGAGAAGAACGGCAAAGGCGGCGCGCCAGTTGCGCCGCCACACCAGCCAGAAGGCCGTGACCGCGGCCAGGGCATAGGCCACGCCGGCATCACCCAGCATGGCGAGCTTCAGCATGACGGCGTCGGCGGGGGCGTTGCGCCACTGGCTGAACAGGGTGCGGGCCGAGAGGTCGATGTTGGACACGGCCTGGCGCAGCATGAGGCCGGACATGAGGTCGACGAGGGCGACCACGGCCACAAGACCCGCCAGCGACAATATAAGAATGAGGGTGGAGCGCGGGTTGGCGGGATCGAGGGTGCGGCCCAGGCGGTGCAGCGGGCGATAGCCCGAGGCGCGGGCGCGCCGCGACAGCCACTGCAGCAGCTGGTCGGTGTGCGGCGTGATCCAGGCGGCGGCCAGGCGGGTGAACCAGCCCGCCAGCGCCAGAACCACCAGCAGCGCCAGCAGCACCACCATGAGGCGGCCCGAGACTTCGCCCGCCATGGCCAGACCTTTGCCGATCATGACGCCGGGCAAGATATGGAGCGCCGTCCAGACGATGCCGGAGATGATGTTGACCGCAAGAAAGGTGCCTTCCTTCATGCCGACCATGCCGACGATGCCGGGCACGATGGCCTTGACCCCCGGCACGAAACGGCCGATGGCGATGGACTTGCCGCCATGCTCGCGCACGAAGGCTTCGCTCTTTTCCACCAGCGCGGGATAAAGCGTGAGCGGCCACTTCTGTTTCAATTGCGGGCCGTAAAGCCTGCCCGCCCAATAGGACACCTGATCGCCGAGGATGGCGCCCAAAGCAGTGGCGATCATCACCGGCCAGAGGCCAAGGTGGCCGGTGCCCACCAGCATGCCGGCCCCCACCAGCACCGTGGTGGAGGGCACGAAGAGGCCGATGACCAGCAGCGCCTCGCCGAAGGCAATGAGAAAAATGACCGCCAGCGCCCAGGAGGGATGGGCGGTGAAGAAGTCGAGATAGGGTTGCAGATAATCCATGGGCCCCGGCTGAAGCACTGTCTTGCTATATGGGATGATAGGCCCTGTGGCCAAGCCTGAATGTTCCTTGTGCAGGGTGAAGGCGCGAGGCGCAGCCCGGTTCCGAGTCGGGGCCATGATTCCATCATGACGGGCGGAAAAGACAACGGGAGCGGGCAGGCCGTTGGCCTTTCAGTGCGAACGTAATGTGAACATTCCATGACGGCCCTGCTCCCGTGGCGCGGTGCCGCAGGGATCACCGGCTAAAATATTTTTTGTGATCGGGGGCGGCGAAGCTTGACCTTAAGGCTTCGGAAAGGGGTGGCCCTGGCCCTGCGGCAAAGGGCGCCCGGGTTAAGTTCCCATAACTGCTTGAGCTTCTCCGCAGAATCGGATGATGTCCGGCTTATCCACAGAGTGAAGGCCGCTGTGGATCAATATGTTGTGGTAAGAATTCGTTAACACACTAGCTATTGACGCCTTCTCCCCCCCTTTGATACGTTTTGAGCCATCAAGTTGGGGCGCGGGACCCGGCCAGTCAGCCAGCCCGCTGGAGTGAAAACCAAAAAAGCAGCCAGAACCGGTGGGGATCCAAACCTCACCATGGGGCAGGTCGTCAAACACGGGACAGCGCACCTGTGGGCGCATGCATGTGCGCCTGCGGCAACAACGGCAGAACAGGCAATTCAGACTTCGAGGGCATCATGAAGGTCGAACGGAAATATACCAGGGCGGGGCAGGATGCCTATGCGGACATCGACTTCCGCCGCGCGGTGAGCGAAATCAAGAATCCCGACGGTTCCATCGTGTTCCGTCTGGCCGACATCGATGTGCCCGCGAGCTGGTCGCAGGTGGCCACCGACATTCTGGCCCAGAAGTATTTCCGCAAGGCCGGGGTGCCCGCCATCCTGAAGCGGGTGGAGGAGGAATCCGTGCCGTCCTGGCTGTGGCGCTCGGCCCCCGACGAGGAGGCCCTGGCCGCCCTGCCCGAGACGGAGCGCTTCACCGGCGAACGTTCGGCCAAGCAGGTGTTCCACCGCCTGGCCGGCACCTGGACCTATTGGGGCTGGAAGGGCGGCTACTTCGACAGCGAGGAGGATGCGCGCGCCTTCCACGACGAATTGTCCTTCATGCTGGCGACCCAGAAGTGCGCCCCCAACTCGCCGCAGTGGTTCAACACCGGCCTGCACTGGGCCTATGGCATCGACGGCCCCGGCCAGGGTCATTTCTATGTCGATCCCGAGAGCGGCAAGCTCACCAAGTCCAAGTCGGCCTACGAGCATCCGCAGCCGCACGCCTGCTTCATCCAGTCCATCGCCGACGATCTGGTGAACGAGGGCGGCATCATGGACCTCTGGGTGCGCGAGGCGCGCCTGTTCAAATACGGCTCCGGCACCGGCTCCAACTTCTCCTACCTGCGCGGCGAGAACGAGAGACTCTCCGGCGGCGGGCGGTCCTCCGGCCTCATGAGCTTCCTCAAGATCGGCGACCGGGCGGCGGGCGCCATCAAGTCCGGCGGCACCACGCGGCGCGCGGCCAAGATGGTGGTGGTCGATGTCGATCATCCGGACATCGAGGATTACGTGGAATGGAAGGTGAAGGAGGAGCAGAAGGTTGCCGCCCTCGTCACCGGTTCCAGGATCGTCAAGAAGCATCTGCAGGCGGTGATGAAGGCCTGCGTGAATTGCCAGGGCCCCGGCGACGACTGCTTCACGATCGAAAAGAACCCGGCGCTGAAGCGCGCGGTGAAGGAAGCGCGGCGCAACCTCGTGTCCGACAACTACATCAAGCGCGTCATCCAGTTCGCCCGGCAGGGCTACAAGGAACTGGAGTTCGACACCTATGACACGGACTGGGACGGCGAGGCCTATCGCACCGTCTCCGGCCAGAACTCCAACAATTCGGTGCGCGTGACCGACGGCTTCCTGCATGCGGTGGAAAATGACGGCGACTGGAACCTGACGGCGCGGCTTTCCGGCAAGATCACCAAGACCATCAAGGCGCGCGACCTGTGGGACAAGATCGGCCATGCCGCCTGGGCCTCGGCTGATCCGGGCATCCAGTTCCACACCACCATCAACGACTGGCACACCTGCCCGGCGAGCGGTGAAATCCGCGCCTCCAACCCGTGCTCGGAATACATGTTCCTCGACGACACGGCCTGCAATCTCGCCTCGCTGAACCTCCTTCAGTTCCGCGCTGCGGCGACCGGCCAGTTCGACGTGGCGTCCTACGAACACGCGGTGCGCCTGTGGACCATGGTGCTCGAAATCTCGGTCATGATGGCGCAGTTCCCGTCCAGGGAAATCGCCCGCCTGTCCTATGACTACCGCACACTGGGTCTGGGCTTTGCCAATATCGGCGGCCTGTTGATGACCTCGGGCATTGCCTATGACAGCCACGAGGGCCGGGCCATCTGCGGCGCGCTCTCGGCCATCATGACCGGCATTGCCTATGCCACCTCGGCCGAGATGGCCAGGGAGTTGGGCACCTTCGCGGGCTTTGCCAAGAACCGCGAGCACATGCTGCGCGTCATGCGCAATCACCGGCGCGCGGCCTATGGCGCGGCGGTGGGCTATGAGGGCGTCAGCGTGGCCCCCGTGCCGCTGGATGATGCCGCCTGCCCCGACCATGAACTGATCGTCCATGCCCGCAAGGCCTGGGACCTGGCGGTGGACCTGGGCGAGGCCCATGGCTTCCGCAATGCCCAGGCGACCGTGGTGGCCCCCACCGGCACCATCGGCCTGGTCATGGATTGCGATACCACCGGCATCGAGCCGGACTTCGCGCTGGTCAAGTTCAAGAAGCTGGCCGGCGGCGGCTACTTCAAGATCATCAACCAGGCCGTGCCGGAGGCGCTGCGCACCCTCGGCTATGGGCCGGAAGCCATCGAGGCCATCATCAACTATGCCGTGGGCCACGGCACCCTCGACAATGCGCCGGAACTGAACCACGGCCAGTTGAAGGCCAAGGGTTTCGGCGAGCGCGAGATCGAGAAGATCGAGGCGGGGCTGGCTTCCGCCTATGACATCAAGTTCGTGTTCAACAAATATGTGCTGGGCGAGGACTTCTGCCGCACGGTGCTGAAGGTCACGGACGCGCAACTGGCCGACATGGGCTTTGACCTGCTCACTCACCTCGGCTTTTCCAGGGCGGCGGTGGACAAGGCCAACATCCATGTCTGCGGCGCCATGACCCTTGAGGGTGCGCCGGGCCTGAAGCCCGAGCACCTGCCGGTGTTCGACTGCGCCAACCCCTGCGGCCGGCTGGGCAAGCGCTATCTGTCGGTGGACAGCCATATCCGCATGATGGCGGCGAGCCAGCCCTTCATTTCCGGGGCCATCTCCAAGACCATCAACATGCCGAACGACGCCACGGTGGAGGATTGCAACGCCGCCTACATGCTGTCGTGGAAGCTGGGCGTGAAGGCCAATGCCCTCTATCGCGACGGCTCCAAGCTGTCGCAGCCGCTGTCGGCGCAGCTCATCGCCGACGAGGCGGAGGATGCCGAGGATGCGGTCGAGGCGCTCATGGCCAAGCCGCAGACCCAGAAGATTGAAACCATCGTGGAGAAGATCATCGAGGTGGCGCGCGGCCGCGAGAAACTGCCGGGCCGCCGCAAGGGCTATACCCAGAAGGCGGTGGTCGGCGGCCACAAGGTCTATCTGCGCACCGGCGAATATGACGACGGCAAGCTCGGCGAGATCTTCATCGACATGCACAAGGAAGGTGCAGCACTGCGCGCCATGATGAACAACTTCGCCATCGCCGTGTCGGTGGGCCTGCAATATGGCGTGCCGCTGGACGAGTTCGTCGATGCCTTCACCTTCACCAAGTTCGAGCCTGCGGGCATGGTGCAGGGCAACGACACCATCAAGAACGCGACCTCGATCCTCGACTATGTGTTCCGCGAGCTGGCCGTGTCCTATCTCGGGCGGCACGACCTGGCCCATGTGGAGGCGAGCGAGTTCCGCTTCGACACGCTGGGCAAGGGCGAGAGCGCCAACGACCCGCGCGAGCCGACGCCGGTGCCCGCCAGCCGCTTCGTATCGCCGGGCTTCGTGCGCACCAAGAACCTGTCCAACGTGGTGGTGATGCCGCAGCCGGTGGCCTTGGCCGCGGGCAGCACGTCGCCCGCCCACGCGCTGCAAATGCGCGCCGCCGAACAGGTGACCACTGCCACGGTGGCGCTGAGCGACGGCGTGGTGGCGGCCAAGGTTGAAATCGCCACGGCCCCTGCGCCGCAGGCGGCGACGAAGTTTGACCGCCGCGCCGAGGCACGCATGAAGGGCTATGAGGGCGAGAGCTGCTCGGAATGCGGCAACTTCACCATGGTGCGCAACGGCACCTGCCTTAAGTGCGATACCTGCGGGTCGACGAGCGGCTGCTCGTAAGCCAAATCAGCCGCAAAGAAGCGGGGCCGGAGATCACCTCTCCGGCCCCATTGGTTTGGAACAAGCCCTTGGTGTGCAAGAATCCTGTGGGTATCCTTGGCGCTCATGCGGCGTGCGCTGCACCAGCGAAGAGGGCTTCGTCGCGAAAAAATCTTGCATGACGGAGATGGCGAGGGCTGCCGCAAGCAGTCAGGACCGCCGGCAAAACGCTCCATGTTCCGTCCACGGATGAATCAAAACAGGCCCGAAAACAAAGGCTGTTTTTGCTTCATTGATTTTTTCATCCGTTGACGGATGATTTTCGCCGCGACACACCGTTTACCACTTGTTAGGAGGCGGCGGGCGATACACAAGATGTAGTCGGCATATTGCCGAATCACACAAAGGCGCTTTACAGACGTTGTGATAACAATTGCGCATGCGTTTTTCGCAGAGTAGTTGTTAGCTGTCTGTGTAGAGCCTGCGTTGTGGGGCACCAACAAACACACTAGGAGACAAGACTATGGCTGCTGCCAAGAAAGCTGCGAAGAAGCCCGCCAAGAAGGCCGCCAAGAAGGCCGCCAAGAAGCCGGCTAAGAAGGCTGCGAAGAAGCCGGCGAAGAAGGCTGCGAAGAAGTAATCTCGCTCTTCCATTTAGGACTGGACCCCGGACGGCAATCGCCTCCGGGGTCAGTTCTTTTCTGGAGCAAGTGAGCATGCGAAAGGGCCGCCCCATGGGCAGCCCTTCGCGTTTCGAACCCTGATGCCTATTGATAAACGTAGATGCGGGCGCCGATCTTGACGCGGTTATAGAGATCGATGACGTCGGCGTTCATCATGCGGATGCAGCCCGAGGACACGGCCCCGCCGATGGAAGATTCATTATTGGTGCCGTGGACGCGGAACATGGTGCCCGAGATATACATGGCGCGCGCGCCCAGCGGGTTGTCCGGGCCGCCTTCCATCACCTCCGGCAGAATGTGACCCTTGGCGGCTTCGCGCTCGATCATCTCCTGCGGCGGACGCCATTCCGGCCATTCGCGCTTCATGCCGATGCGGGAATTGCCGCTCCATTGAAAGCCCTCGCGGCCCACGCCGACGGGGTAGCGCATGGCCTTGCCATTGCCGAGGACGTAATAAAGCGCGCGCTCCGGCGTTTTCACGATGAGCGATCCCGGCGCATATTTGCCCTCACCGAAGGAAACCTCGCGGCGCATGGACCGGCTGGAAAGAATGCTGCGCTGGCCGCCATGGGAGGCGAAGGCAAAGGCCTGGCCGGAGCGCGGCCGCTGGCTGCTGCGCGGCTTCGCGCCGAACATGCAGTTGAAGAAGCCGGTGCAGGTGCGGCTGGCATTCTGCTTCAGCGACCGCTTGGCGGCGTCGCGGGCGCGGGCGGCGGCAAGCGCGTCCTCGGCCTTGCGGGCGGCAGACTTGCGCGCGGCAAAGTCCTTGCGCTTCCTGTCGGCTTCAGTCTTCCTCGCCGTTTCGGCTTTCTTCGCCGCTTCCGCCTTCTTCGCGGCCTCGGCCTTCTTCGCGGCCTCGGCCTTCTTCTTTTTCAGCAGTTGGGCCTGCCCGGCGTCCGGCTTGGCCGGGGCGGCCAAGGCCAGGGGCGTGGCGGCGAGAAGGGTAAGGGCGGCGGCGGCCGCCAGAATCTTGCGCATGGGTTGCCTCGTTTATGGCGCAGATAAGGGAGGCCGCCCTTATAGGGGGCGGCCCGGTGATTCAGCAATCAAAAGCGGGTGAGTTTCCGCCGCGCTGTCAGGTTTCCGGCAGGTTGAGCCGGATGTGCAGTTCGCGCAGCTGCTTCGGCGTGGCCTCCGAGGGCGCGCCCATGAGCAGGTCCTGGGCCTGCTGGTTCATGGGGAAGAGCACGACCTCGCGGATGTTGGGCTCGTTGCACAGCAGCATGACGATGCGGTCCACGCCCGGCGCGATGCCGCCGTGGGGGGGCGCACCATACTGGAAGGCGCGATACATGCCGCCGAACTTCTCCAGCAGCACCTCCTCCGGGTAGCCCGCGATCTCGAAGGCCTTCTTCATGATGTCGGGGCGATGGTTGCGGATGGCACCGGAGGACAGTTCCACGCCGTTGCACACGATGTCGTATTGGTAGGCGAGGATGTCGAGCGGATCCTTGCCGGTGAGGGCCTCCAGCCCGCCCTGCGGCATGGAGAAGGGATTGTGCGAGAAGTCCACCTTCTTCTCGTCCTCGTTCCACTCATACATGGGAAAGTCCACGATCCAGCAGAACTCGAAGCGATCCCTGGCGGTGAGATTCAATTCCTCGCCGGCGCGGTTGCGGGCCTCGCCCGCGAACTTGTAGAACTTGCCGGGCTGGCCCGCCACGAAGAAGGCGGCATCGCCCACGCCAAGACCAAGCTGGACGCGGATGGCCTCGGCGCGCTCCGGGCCGATGTTCTTGGCGATGGGGCCGGCGCCGCCCTCCTCGCCGTCGCGCCAGAAGATATAGCCCAGGCCGGGCTGGCCCTGCTGCTGCGCCCAGGAGTTCATGCGGTCGCAGAAGGCGCGAGAGCCGCCCTTGGGCGCAGGAATGGCCCAGACCTCGGCCTTGGCGTCCGCCGCGATCATGCTGGCGAAGACCTTGAAGCCCGAGCCGGCAAAATGTTCGGTGACATTCTGCATCTTGATGGGGTTCCTGAGGTCCGGCTTGTCGGAGCCATACCAGCGGATGGCATCGCGGAAGGCAATGTGGGGGAACTTCTGGGTGACGGGCAGGCCGCCGCCGAATTCCTCGAACACGCCGCGCAGCACCGGCTCCACCGCGTTGAACACGTCCTCCTGGGTGACGAAACTCATTTCGATATCGAGCTGGTAGAATTCGCCGGGGCTGCGGTCAGCGCGGGCGTCCTCATCGCGGAAGCAGGCGGCGATCTGGAAATAGCGGTCGAAGCCCGACATCATGATGAGCTGCTTGAACTGCTGCGGCGCCTGGGGCAGCGCGTAGAACTGACCGGGGTGCATGCGCGACGGCACCAGGAAGTCGCGCGCGCCCTCCGGCGAGGAGGCGGTGAGGATGGGCGTCTGGAATTCAAAGAAGCCCTGATCCTTCATGCGGCGGCGCAGGCTGTCGATGATGGCGCCGCGCTTCATGATGTTCTGGTGGATGCGGTCGCGGCGGAGATCGAGGAAGCGATACTTGAGGCGGATGTCCTCGGGGTATTCGACATCGCCGAAGACCGGCAAGGGCAGTTCGGCGGCCTGCGACAGGACCTCGATGGCGGTGGCGAAGATCTCGACCATGCCGGTGGGCAGGTCCGGGTTTTCCGTGCCCGCCGGACGGGCGCGGACCTTGCCGTCGATCCGCACCACCCATTCCGAACGCAGCGCCTCGGCCACCTTGAAGGCAGGCGAGTCCGGGTCGGCCACCACCTGGGTCAGGCCGTAGTGGTCGCGCAGGTCGATGAAGAGCACGCCGCCATGGTCACGCACCCGGTGAACCCAGCCGGACAGGCGGGTTTTGCCCCCGGTGTCGGGGGCGCGGAGCTGGCCGCAGGTGTGGCTGCGATAGGCATGGGTCATGATGGAAATTCCTGTAATGTCGGCGCGGACAAGCGCATGGGGCCTTCGATTTGTCAAGGTTTCCGCGCACAGGGCTGGGTTCCATGAAGGCACGGGAGGCGGCGATGGAAGACTACCGGCTGGGGCGCCTGGCGGCGCGGATCACCTCGGGCTTCGGCTGGCTCCTGTGCGGGCTGGGGCTGGTCTTGCTGTTCTGGTCCGCCTTCATGGGCGCCACGGTCACGGCGGCCTCGGGCTTCAGCCTCAGCATGTGGAGCCTGATCAACATTCCGCTGGCGCTGGCGTCGGGCGGGCTGCTTGCCCTGGCGCTGGGGCTGCCCCTCATCCTGCTCGGCCAGATGGCACGGGCCATCATGGACACGGCCAATTACAGCCGGGCCTTGCTGGATCTGACGCGCCGGGCAAAACCGGATTAGAGCCTATTCGAGCGCGCCGAAAATGGCGAAGAACGGCTTCTTCTTGCCCTTGCTGTCCTTGGCGGCTTTCTTGCCGGCCTTGCGGTCAGGCTTCTGGGCTTTCGTGCCGGACTTCAGCGGCGGCCTGGAGGTGGCCGTCACCTTGGTGCCGCCCTTGATGACCGTCACACCGTTCCCGGGACGATCGCTCTTTGACGATCCGAAATTGAAGAAGAAGGGCCGGCGAAAGCTGTCGCTGTTGCTGCCCATGCCGCCGGATGCGGCGAAACCGCCATCAAACAGTCCGCCGGTGACGCGCACCGTGGTGTTGCTCATGCCGTTTGCCTCGATGAGCGCATAGAGCGTGGCGGCATTGGCCGGGGCCAGACGCACGCAGCCGTGCGAGGCGCGGCGGCCCAGGCTCTTCACATGGGTGGTGCCGTGAATGGCGTGGCCCATCTGGGTGAAGAAGACGGAATGCGGCATGGGCGCATTGTCCCATTCCTCGGAGAAATGCTCGGCCTCCATGCGGAAGGGCTTGTAGGTGCCGGATGGCGTGTCATAGCCCGGCGCACCGGAGGAGATGGGCCACTTGTATTCCGTGTCGCCATCCACCTGAACGGTCATGTTCTGGGCGACCTTGTTGATGTTGACGACAATCTTCGCGGCCTCGGCAGCCGTGACGCCAAAGCCGAACAGTGCCGCAGCCACCAGCAAACCCGTGAATTTCCGCACCATGTCACCTCGGTATTTTTTGAATGGTCCGGCAACCTAGTCGATTGCGCTGCGCCGGTCGAGTAAAAGCTGTGCCATCAGAGCGGTCTGCGCTTTGACGGCAGCAAAGCCACCGCTCTAACTTATTGTTGGCGGGCAATTTTTCTGACTTTTGCCGGTTCCGCCAAAGGTCAGGTTGCTCCCGGTGTTCGGTTTTCGCCGCTATTCGGCCGCGCGCAGGGCGGCGGTTTCCCGGCGGCGGCGCAAATCTTTCTCGGCATCCGACATATAGTCCCGGGTGATGGGCAGGGAGCGCTGGTCGCGCAGAAATTGAATCTGGAAGACATTGAGGTCGCCCAGCCGGAAGGCGGCCTCTGACGCGGCGAGGTAAAACTCCCACATGCGGGCGAAGCGCTCATCAAAAAGAGCGACGGCCTCGGCGCGGCGGGCAAGGAAGCGCTGGCGCCAGTGGCGCAGGGTTTCGGCATAATGCAGGCGCAGGATTTCGGCATCGCTGAGGGTGAGGCCCGCCCGCTCCAGCGGCGGCAATACCTCGGACAGGGCGGGAATGGAGCCGCCGGGGAAGATGTATTTCTTGATCCAGGGGCTGGTGGCGTCGGGACCGGCGGGACGGTTGATGGCGTGCAGCAGGGCCACGCCTTCGGGTTTCAGGAGCGCGGCGCAGGCGGCGAAGAACTGGTCATAATGGTTGATCCCGACATGCTCGAACATGCCCACCGAGACGATGCGGTCATAGGCGCCTTCCAGTTCGCGATAGTCGCGCAGGAGGAAGCGCACCCGATGGGACAGACCGGCGGCGGCGGCCCGGGCCGTGGCGGCTGCCTGCTGTTCGGTGGAAAGCGTCAGGCCCGTGACATCCACCCCGCAGGTGCGCGCCAGATAAAGCGCCAGCCCGCCCCAGCCAGAGCCGATGTCGAGCACGGTCATGCCCGCCTGCAAGGCCAGTTTGGCGGCGATGTGGCGTTTCTTGGCGGCCTGCGCCTCGGCCAGCGTGGCATCGGGCCTTTCGAAATAGGCACAGGAATATTGCCGGTCGGAATCGAGAAACAGATCATAGAGCCTGCCGTCGAGATCATAGTGGCGGGCCACGTTGCTGCGCGCCACGGCCACGGGATTATATTGGTGCAGGCGGCGCGCAGCGATGCGGGCGCGCGCCAGCAGGCGGTGATGGGCCGGTGCGGACGCCACGCGAAAGTTGGCCATCAGCAGCAGCAGCAGGTCATAGACGTTGCCGTGGCGCATGGTCAGGCTGCCATCCATGAAGGCTTCCCCAAGCTGCATTTCCGGGTCGATGGCGAGCCGGGTGGCGGTGGCGCTGTCGGCCAGGGCGAAGTGCACGGGCGCGCCCGTGCCATCGCCATAGGTGAGACAGATGCCGTGGGAATAGGTGACGGTCAGCGTTCCCTGAGTGACGCCAAAGCGCAGCACGCGATCAAGCAACATGGCACTCTCCATGGGTCATGGGAGCCGTCCCGCAGCCAAAGCCGCATTCAATCAGCCGCGGGCACCGCCAACAAGGCGGAGGCGATGAACCCGGATCAAGAAACCGTGACAGAGATCAGGCGCAGCGCGCCTTCAGCGTCCAGCGCGCGCCATCATAGGCGGGCTTGCCCACCAGCGCGCCCCGGGCCGAGCGGCAGGCATAATAGCCCAGCGACGAGGTTGCCATCTGCACCGCATCCTTCTGCTGTTTCGGCCCCATGCCAGCCACGGACATGGTGAAAATGCCGGGGTCGGCGGCGGGGGCGAAATCGAGCTGATAGGTCTTGCCGTTGAAGAAGATGGGTTCGGAGCGCGGCTGGGCCTGCACCTTGGCCACGGCTGCCTGCCTGTTGTGGGTGATGTCCACGTCGGGGGTTTTTCTGGCGCAGGCCGACAGGGCCAGTGCGGCAGCGGCGAGGACAACAGCAGTGCGGATCATGGAGCCTCCGGGATCAGGAGACGCCTTTTAGCCGCTTCGGCGGATGGTGCAAATGACAATCCCCTGGCCTCGACGGGTTGCGGCAAAAGTGGCAAGAGACCCACACTTTGACAGGAGTGAGCGATGCCCGGATTCGATCCCGCCCAGCAGCTTTCGGCACGCGCGCAAGGCGCCGACGAGGGCATCATCATGCGCATGGCCCAAGCGGCACGCGACCTCAAGGCCAAGGGGCGCGATGTCATCTCGCTCACCGTGGGCGAGCCGGACTTTCACACGCCGCACCATATCCGCGAGGCCGCCACGGCGGCCATGGCCAAGGGCTATACCCATTATGCGCCCGTGGCGGGCATGCCGGAATTGCGCGCGGCGGTGGCCAGGAAATTGCAGACCGAGAACGGCCTTGATTATCAGCCTGCCAACATCGTCATCGCCAATGGCGCGAAGCAGGCCATCACCAACGCGGTGCTGGCGCTGGTCGGCCCCGGCGATGAGGTGATCATGCTGGCGCCCTTCTGGGTGTCCTATGAGATCACGGTGAGATTTGCCGGCGGCACCCCGGTGGTGCTGTCGGCGGGGGTGGACGAGGCTTACAAGGTGCCGGTGGCGCGCATCGCCACGGCGGTGACACCCAGGACCAAGCTCATCATGCTGAACTCGCCCTGCAACCCCACGGGGGCGGTGTGGACCAGGACCGAGATGGAAGCCCTGGCCCAGTTGGTGCGCGGCCACGCGCGCCTGATGGTGATGGCCGATGAAATCTACGAATACATTCTGTTCGACGGCGAGATGGTATCCTTCGGTTCCCTGCCCGGCATGCTGGAACGCACGGTGACGGTGAACGGATTGTCCAAGGGCTTTGCCATGACCGGCTGGCGGCTGGGTTATGCGGCAGCCCCCCTGCCCGTGGCCCAGGCCATGGGGCGGATGCAGAGCATCACCAGTGCCGGGGCCAACCAGTTCGTGCAGATGGCGGGTGTCACGGCGCTGGAGGGCGACCGCGCGGCGGTGGCCGACATGCGCGAGGCCTACCGGCGGCGGCGCGATATCGTGCTGTCGGCGCTGCGCGCCATGCCGGGCGTGGCCATCGGTCCCATTCCCGGCACCTTCTATGCCTTCCCTGATGTGTCGGGCCTGCTCGGCAGGCGCGCCGGCAATCATGTCATGGACACGGTGGAAGCCCTGTGTGACTGGCTGCTGGAGACGCATGGCATCGCCACCGTGCCGGGCACGGCCTTCGGGGCGGAAAACTCCATCCGCCTGTCCTTTGCCGCATCCGACGACGACCTGCACAGGGCGCTCACCCGCATGGCCGGGGCCTTTGCCAGCCTGACATGACAAGGGCCGGAAACAACCGACCCCCGCCACCCACGGGTCAATGATGGAAGGTCTTCTCGCGCTCGGCGGCGTTGAGGCGATCTCCCTCCCCGGCGGCGGCGCGCTGGGTCTCGCGCAGGGCCTGATGGTCGCGCGCCGGATGGGTTTAAATGGCGGGCGTGATGAAGAGGGTGAACATGGTGCCCACCGTCATGCCCGCCGCGATGATGATGCCGATGTCGAAGCGGCTCTTGGCGCCCGCGCCATTGGCGAGCAGCAGCGGCACCACGCCGATGACCATGGCGGCCGTGGTCATGAGGATGGGCCGCAGGCGGATCTTGGCGGCCTCCTTGATGGCGGCATATTTGTCGAGCCCGTCGCGCTCCTGCAGCTTGTTGGCAAACTCGGTCATGAGAATGCCGTGCTTGGAGATGAGGCCGATCAGGGTGACGAGACCGATCTGGGTATAGATGTTGATGGTGCCGGAGCCGATGTTGAAGGGGGTGATGTTCTGCATGGCCCCGTTCACCTCGCCCAGGATGAAGAGCACGAAGAGCGCGCCGAACAGCGTGGCCGGCAAGCCGATGAGAATGATAAAGGGATCGCGGAAGCTTTCGAACTGGGCCGCCAGCACGAGATAGATGAGCAGGAGCGCGAAGGCGAAGGTGACGGCGAGGGTATTGCCCTCCTTCATGAACTGACGGCTTTCACCCTTGAAGTCATAGGCCATGCCCTGGGGCATGATCTCGTCGGCCTTGGCCGTGAGGAAGGCGAGGCCCTCGCCCACGGTGCGGCCCGGGAAGGGCACGGCCTGGAAGGAGGCCGAGTTCAACTGCTGGAAGGTGTTGAGGCTGTTTGGCTGGACGCTTTCGCCCTGCTTGATGAAGGACGACAGCGGCACCATGGAGCCGTCGGCGGCGCGCACCTGATATTTCAGGATGTCGGCGGCGGTGGCGCGATCGGTGCGCGGCACCTGCGGGATCACCTCATAGGAGCGGCCCTGAATGGAGAAGCGGTTGACGTTGTTGCCGCCCAGCAGGGTTGCCAGCGTGGCGCCGATGTCGCGCATGGTGATGCCGAGCTGGTTGGCGCGGTCCTTGTCGATGACGAACTCCACCTGCGGCGTGGTGAAGCGCAGGTCGGTGTTGGTGAAGATGAAGAGGCCGCTCGTTTTGGCCTCCTCCTGCAATTTCGCCGTGATGTCGGCCAGGGCCTGGTAGTCGGTGGGGTGGGTGAGCACGAACTCGATGGGCATTTCGCCCGCCCCGGCGGGAATGGCCGCGGGTGCCGTGGCGAAGATCTTCACGCCAGAGATGTCGCTGAAGGCCTTTTGCAGGCTGGCGAGAATGGCGGTGTCGGAGCGTTCACGCTCGCCCCAGGGCTTCAGGATCAGGCCCTTGAAACCCTGATGGCCATTGGGAAAACCGTCGACGCTGAACAGGTTCTTGCGTTCCGGCACGGCCATGAGCACACGATCCAGCTTGCTGGAGTAAACCCGGACGTAATCGATGTTGGTGTGTTCCGGCGCATTGACGAAATGGAAGAGGACACCCTGATCCTCGGCGGGCGCGAGCTGGGCCTTGATGGCGGTGTAGAGCACGCCCGAGAAGGCGACGAGCACGAGGGCCATCAGGGCCACGGTGGCGCGGTTCTTCAAGGCACCGTCGAGGCGGCGGCCATAGAAATTTTGCAAGCGGGTGAAGGTGCGGTCGACCAGGCGGCCAAAGCGCGTGTCGTGACCGCCCTTGCGCAGCAGTTTCGAGGTCATCATGGGCGACAGGGTGAGCGCCACGAAACCCGAGACGATGACGGCGCCAGCGAGGGTGAAGGCAAACTCGCGGAACAGCGCCCCGGTGATGCCGCCGAGGAAACCGATGGGCGCATAGACGGCGGCCAGCGTGATGGTCATGGCGATGACCGGGCCGGTGATCTCGCGCGCACCCTGCAGGGCGGCGGTGAAGGGCGCCATGCCATCCTCGATGTGACGGTAGATGTTTTCCACCACCACGATGGCGTCATCGACCACCAGGCCGATGGCCAGAACCATGGAGAGCAGCGTCAGCAGGTTGAAGGAATAGCCCATGGCCAGGAGCAGCAGGGCCACGCCGATGAGCGACAGGGGAATGGTGATGACCGGGATGATGGTGGAGCGGATGTCGCCCAGAAACAGGAAGATGATGACGATGACGATGAGGGTGGCTTCGGCCAGGGTCTTCACCACCTCGTCGATGGAGGCGTTGATGAAGTCGGTGCCATCGAAGGCGATCCTGGCTTCCATGCCCTGGGGCAGCACACGCTGCAGTTCCGGCATGGCGGCGCGCACATTGGCGGCCACGGTGAGCGGGTTGGCCTCGGGCGTGGCGGTGATGCCCATGAAGATGGCCTGCACCTGGTCGAAGGCCGAATTCACGTCATAGTTCTCGGTGCCGAGTTCAACATGCGCGATCTGGCCCAGGTGGATCACCGCGCCGTCCTTCACCGTCACCACCAGGTTGGCGAATTCATCGGCATTTTCCAGCGAGGTCTGGGCGTTGATGTTCTTCAGCGTGAAGGAGCCCTTCACCTGACCGGCGGCGGTGGTGAAATTGTTGGCGGCCAGCGCATTGCGCACATCGAGCGGCGTGATGCCAAGAGCGGCCATGCGGTCGGGGTCGAGCCAGACGCGCATGGCGAAGGTGGCGCCACCGAGGATTTCCGCCGAGGCCACGCCGCTTACTGATTGCAGCTTCGGCTGGACCACGCGATTGAGATAGTCGCTGATCTGCGGCGATGTCATGGCCGCGTTCTTGAAGCTCAGATACATCATGGCGAAGCCCGCCCCGGTCTGGCGCTTCACGATGGGGTCGGAGGCATCTTCCGGCAGGGCGCTCTTGACCTCGTTCACCTTGGAGAGAACGTCGGACAGGGCCCGGTCGGCATTGGCGTCGAGGCGCAGCTTCAGCGTGATCTGCGAGACATTCTGGGCCGAGGAGCTGTCGATGGTGTCAATGCCCTCGGTGGAGGCCACGGCCTGTTGCAGGGGCGTGGTGATAAATCCCTTGATCTGGTCGGCGTTGGCCCCGGCATAGACGGTGGTGATGGTGATCTTGGTGTCGGCCACCTCGGGGAACTGGCGGATTTGCAGCTTGAAGATCGATTGCAGACCGGCGAGCAGCAACAGCAGGCTCACCACCGTGGCCAGCACCGGACGTTTGACGAAGATGTCAGTGAAATGCATGGGGCGCGTCTCGGCTCACTCGGCGGGATTGGCGGGCGGCGTCAGGCTGATGTCATTGTTGATGACGATGTAGCTGCCCTGACTGACCTTGTTCTGTCCGGCGATGACCACCTGGTCACCGGCGGCAAGACCTTCGGTCACTTCCACCTTGCCGTCCTTCACCGCACCGGTCTTCACGATGGCGCTGACCACGGCAAGCTGCTCCGGCTTGGCGTCCTTGTCGATGGTGCTGGCGGGCACCACCTTCAAGACGCTGTTGCCATAGAGCGAATAGGTGATGGCCGTCTGCGGCAGGGTCAAAACCGGGCGGGTTTCGCCCGCCGCCACGCGCACATTGGCATACATGCCGGGCAGCAGGCGGTGATCGGCATTGGCCAGTTCGCCGCGCACCGTAATCATGCGGCTGGCGGCGGAAATCCTGGCGTCGGTGGCCGTGAGCGCGCCCTTGAAACTCTGGCCGGGCATGGCGTCGAAGCCGGCGGTAAAGGATTGCCCGGTCTTGATGCTGCCATAGTCGGCCTCGGTCACGGTGAAGTCGACATAGATGGGATCGACCTGCTGGATCCAGACGATGGGGTTGCCGGGCGCGGCATAGCTGCCCATGGAAACCTGACGCAGGCCCAGCGCCCCGGCAAAGGGCGCGGTGATGGTCTTCTTGGCGATGATGGCCTCGGTCTGGTCGACGTTGGCCTTCAGCGCATCGCGCGCCGTGGTCAGCTTGTCGATATCGGCCTTGGCCATGAAGCCCTTGCGCTGCAAGGCCTTGCCACGGTCAAGATCGCGCTGGGCATTGCCCAGTTGCACGGTGAGATTCTGGAGTTGGGCTTGTTCGGCGGTGGCATCGAGCACGGCGAGCACCGTGCCCTTCTCGACATATTGGCCGGAGTCAAAGCCGAGCTTCACCACCATGCCGTTCACTTCCGGCATGATATTCACGCCCTGGGGGGCCACGGTGGTGCCGATGGCCCTGATCTCACCCTGCCACATGTCCGGTGCCACGGCGGCGGCGGCAACCGTCTCCACCGGCTTCGGCGATTTGGAAATGGCAGCAGCGATCATGTTGGGCTTGAAGTAGAAGGCATACCAGGCAACGGCCGCGGCCAAGGCCCCCAGCAACACCGTGAAAAAAATGAAGAGAAAGCGGCGCATGGGCGTCTCCGGAGATCAGGCGGCGGCTTCGGCGGGTTTGGCCGCCACCAGTCGGGCACGGTGGGTTTCAACATAGGCAAGGGCAGCGGTCAGCACCGCCTCGCCATAGCCAGAGACAAACTCGCCGGCAGGCGTGGGCTGGTGTTCGGCACGGCAACAATGCAGGCTGTCGAGATCGGCGCGCAACCGGGTAATCTGCAAATCCATGGCGGCGAAGCGCCGGGCGGGATCGATATGATCCTGCATCAGCATCATGAAGAGAAATTCCGACTTATATTTGTCAGGCGCGGGCTCCACCGCCAGCCAGACCGGCAGGGTGCGGCGGCCCGCTTCGGTGATGGCATAGACCTTCTTGTCGGGGCGGCCCGCCTGCTCCTCGGCGCGGACGCTGACCAGCCCGTCCTTCAGAAGCTGGGTGAGCGCGGGATAGATGGACCCGAAGCTGGCTTCAATGAAATAGCTGAAGCTGCCGTCCTCGATTTCCTTCTTGATCTCGTAGCCCGAGGCCTCGCGGATGGAAAGGATGCCCAGGCAAAGGGTTCTGACATTCATGATTATGCCGGATTGATATATCTCGATTTGATACCCCCCTCTAGTCCGTCCCATCCGCGCCGTCAATGGGCCGACCATCCACTTTGCCGCAACGCGACCGGGCCATTGAACAATTCACCCCTGCCGCAATGGCAATCTTCAGGGATTATTCTCGCTTTATGGGGCAATTTTAGAATTTTATATCGCGCGCGATAAAATCTTTGGGGACATCCGTTTGGGACTTGCCTTGTCATCCTCCTTGTCCTTCTCTAAAGGACATCTTAACCCCGGCCGCCAAGAGCCGGGGGTTTTGACAAGGCAACAGGGATCAAGGGGGGGCCAATGGAGTATTTTCTCCAGCAGCTCATCAACGGAATTACACTGGGGTCGATCTACGGCCTCATCGCCATCGGCTACACGATGGTCTACGGCATCATCGGCATGATCAA
>CALMUW010000050.1 GCA_937872985.1 uncultured Alphaproteobacteria bacterium | reverse complement strand
CCCGAAGCTATCCCACATCCGATGCCAGAGCCGAACAACTCCCCCTCTGGACCCATCGATACAATTGGCATCGCCCACACGGCGGCCTAAACTCAATGACACCCATCAGTCGCCTCGAACTATCCGAGGACAACCTGTTGAGGCTCCACACCTAGAGCAACCGGCGGTCAGTTGGACTCAACTGCCGCCGACAAGGTGCTCGAAAATCAATATGTTGGCGCAACTTTCCTCGCTCAAAATCGTTCCGATTTGATCGTCCGTTGCGCTAATAGCCCGGCGGTGGCGTGAAGCCGCCGAATTCCTTCTCCAGGAGTTCGGCAAAACGGATGGCGGTCATGTCGCCATAGCTGCGGGCGATGATCTGCACCCCGGCGGGCAGGCCCTGCGGCGTCAGCCCCATGGGCGCCACGGTGGAGGGCAGGTAGAAATTGCCGGAATAGCCCGCCCAGAACAATTGATCCGTGGTCGGAACCCTGTGGCCGTTGACCGCGATGGTCCGGCTGTGGCGCTCACCCTCATGATCATGCGGAAAGGCGGCTGAGGCCGCGGCGGGACAGAGCAGCACATCCCAGTCTTCGAAGAAAGCCTGCCACAGGAGGCGCATCTGGTGCCGGCGTTCGTTGGCGTTGAGCCAGTCGCGGTGACGCATGACATAGGCCCGCGTCATCGTCGCCTGATAGGACCGGTCGGCATCGGCAAAGCCCGCCGCCTTGCTCAGATTGGCGGCGAAGTCGGCATCCGACTGGCGGCGGCTCGTCGCGGCGCGCAGCAGCGTGATGTAATTCTCCTGCGCCTCGGCGGTGGTGAAGGCAGGCCGCGCCTCGAAGGACAGTTTCCTGACCCGCCGTTTGAGGAAATGCGCGAGGTTCAGCAGCAGATCCTGCACCGGCTGGTCCACCTCGCTTTCCGGGGCCGTCAGCATCACCGCCACGCGGAAGTCCTTGAATTTTTTCTGCGGCGCGGGCGGCAGGGCGAATGTCATGGCTTGCGCCTCCGGCCCCGCCGGTCCCACCAGGATTTTCATCATGGCCGCCAGGTCCCGGGCCGAGCGCGCCATGGGACCGCCGACGCTGATGTCGGAGGGCGACACCGAACCGGTCAGCGTCTGGCCCTTCAGCGAGACGATGCCGAAGCTGGGCTTGTGGCCATAGACGCCGCAATAATGCGCCGGATTGCGGATCGAGGCCCCGATGTCGGAACCCACCTCCAGGCTGGCCATGCCCGTGGCCAGAGCCACGGCTGAACCGCCGGAGGAACCGCCGGGCGCGCGCGTCACATCCCAGGGGTTGCTGGTCGTGCCGTAGATGTCGTTGAATGTCTGCCAGTCGGCCAGTAACAATGGCACATTGGTCTTGCCATAGAGCACTGCTCCGGCGGCCGTCATCCGGCGCACGGCTTCTGAGTCAGTGGCGGCGATATTGTCGCGGAAGCGCGGATCGCCCCAGGTCGTGGGCGTTCCCGCCCAGTCGAAACTCTCCTTGATGGTCATGGGCACGCCGTCCACGGGCGACAGCGGCTTGCTCCGGGCATAGCGCCGGTCGGCAGCCTCTGCCGCGCGCCGCGCCCGGTCGATGTCGGCCACCACCACGGCATTGAGCGTGTCGTTGTGCAGCGCATATTGATCGAGCGCCGCCTGCAGCAATTCCCGCGCTGAAACCTTGCGGGCGCGCAGCAGGCGGGCCTGGGCCAGGGCAGGAAGAAAGCACAATTTGGTCATGACAATCCTTGAGTCCGGCCTAAAGCCTAGAGCAACCTGACTTTTGACGGAATCGTCAACAGTCAGAAAAGTTTCTCGCCACGAAGAAGTGGGAGCGGATGCTTTGAAGCAAGCAAAACATATTCCGCTCTAACCCGCCTTGGCCCTCCCGCAAAGCGTCCCGTGGCCCAAGACAGAGAAGCCCGCTTCGGCTATGCGGCAGCCATGAACGACAACGGAAAAGGCGGAATGATGACCGGCTATGCGCTTGCCGCCGCCGGGGCCGCGCTTTTTTCCACCAAGGCCATCTTCATCAAGCTCGCCTATCAGGATCTCGCCAACGGTGCTCTGCTTCTGGCCTGGCGCATGATCTTCGCGCTGCCCGTGTTTGTCATCGTCGGTGTCCTGACCCTGCGCCGCCGCCGTCTGGCTGGACAGGCAGCGCTGACGGCGGTGCAGGTGCTGCGCGCCATCGGCACGGGTTTCATCGGCTACTATGTCGCCGCCATCCTCGACTTCAAGGGTCTGGAATACATCAGCGCCCAGATGGAACGGCTGGTGCTCTTCACCTATCCCATCTTCGTTATGCTGCTGGGCTGGGCCTTCTTCGGCCAGCGCCTGACGCGGCTGGGGCTGCTCGGCGGCTTCATCACCTATTGCGGGCTCGCGGTGGTCTTCGGCTCCGGCCTGTTTGCCGGGGGTGAAGGCGTCATCACCGGAACGCTGCTGGTGCTGGGCGCGGCCCTGTCCTTTGCGCTCTATCAATTGCTGGCCAAGCGCAACATTCAGGTCCTGGGGGCGGCCCTCTTCACCGCCATCTCGCTCTCCACCTCGGCGGTCGCCGCCATCCTTCACTACATGGTGGAAAGCGGCGGCATGGATTTTTCCGCGCCGCCGCGCTTTCTCATGCTGGCGGCGGGCACGGCGGTCATCGCCACCATCCTGCCCTCCTTCCTGATGAACGCCGGCATGGCGAAGATCGGGCCGCAGTCCGTGGCCATGATCTCCACGCTCTCGCCGGTGGTGACCATCGCCCTTGCCGTGTGGATTCTGGGCGAACCCTTCACCTGGGCCGATGCCCTAGGCTCGGCCCTGGTGCTGGCCGGCGTGGGCATCTACACCCTTGGCGATTCCAGGGCAGCGGGAAGGGCGCGTTAGCCCACGGTGTCCGGCAGGGTGGCCTTCTTCTTCGTCATGAAGTCGCGCAGGGCTTCGTCAATGCCCTCGTCCAGCGCCGGGGCCTGATAGGCGGCAAGCTGCTTCTTCCACGCCGCATTGGCGCGCACCGTGATGTCCTTCGAGCCGTCATCGCGCCATTGCTCGAAGCTGTTGTTGTCGGCCAGCGCCGAGCGCCAGAAGGCGGTCTCGAAATTGGCCTGGGTGTGGGCGCAACCGAGGTAATGCGATCCCGGCCCCACCTCCTGAATGGCGTCCAGCGCCTGGCCGTTGTCGGAGAAGTCGATGCCCTCGGCGAACTTCTGCAACATGGTGAGCTGGTCGGCGTCGATCATGAACTTTTCATAGGACGACACCAGCCCGCCTTCGAGCCAGCCCGCCGCGTGGAGGCAGAAATTGACCCCGCCCAGCAGCGTCGGCCACAGCGTGTTGGCGCTTTCGTAGGCCGCCTGCGCATCGGGCGCCTTGGAGCCGCACAAGCCGCCACCGGAACGGAAGGGCACCTTCAGCCGCCGCGCCAGTTGCGCCGCGCCGAACAGCACATGTGCCGGTTCCGGCGTGCCGAAGGTCGGCGCGCCCGACTGCATGGAGATGGACGAGGCAAAGGTGCCAAAGACCACGGGGGCACCGGGGCGGCACAATTGCGCGAAGGCCATGCCCACCGCGGCCTCGGCCAGGATTTGCGTGAGCGTGCCCACCACCGTCACCGGCGACATGGCACCCGAGAGAATGAAGGGCGAGATCACCGTGGCCTGACCGGCCCGCGCATAGGCCTTGAGCGCGCCCAGCATGGTGCCGTCGAAGACCATGGGCGAATTGGCGTTGATGAGATTGATGAGCACGCAATTCTGGTCGACGAAATCCGCCCCGAAGACCAGCTTGGCCATGGCGATGGAATCGAGCGCCCGGTCGGGATGCGTCACCGAACCCATGAAGGGCTTGTCGGAATAACGGATGTGGGAATAGACCATGTCCAGGTGGCGCTTGGCCACGGGAACGTCCACCGGCTCGCACACCGTGCCGCCGGAGTGATGCAGGCTTGGCGCCATGTAGGCCAGCTTCACGAAATTGCGGAAATCCTCGATGGTGGCATAGCGCCGCCCGCCCTCCAGGTCCGACACGAAGGGCGGGCCATAGACCGGCGCGAAAACCGTGGCGTCACCGCCGATCTGCACGGAGTTGGCGGGATTGCGCGCATGCTGGATGAAGGTCTCCGGCGCGGTCTTGAGCAGGGCGAACACCAGCCCCCTGGGGAAGCGCACGCGCTCGCCCTTCACGTCCGCGCCCGCGTCCTTCCACATCTGCAAGGCCTCGGCGTCGTCGCGGAAGTCGATGCCGATCTCCTCCAGAATGCGTTCGGCATTGCCCATGATCAGGCCGATCTGGTCCTCGCTGAGCGGCTCATAGCGCTTCCCCTTGGGGCGGATGAATCCGGCCTGGCTCCCGGTGTTGGGGGTGCGGGGGGCGGGGCGGGCGTCAGCCCCGCCACGGGCGCGGCGGGAGGGGGCGGGAGAGGCGGGATCGGTCATGGCTTTGGCCTGTGCAAAGGGTTTCCCTATGTCTAGAGCCTATGCCGATGGCGGCGGCGGCGGCAAGCGGCGGGCAATGGCGCGGAAACGACCTCGCCTCACCAGGTGACGTCGAGCCGGGTCAAGCCATGCAGGTGGTAAAGATCGGCAAGGGTGGCAGGCCTGGCGAGCCGCAGGGCCGGCAGGCGCTGGAAAAGAACCGGCAGCGCCGTCTGCAATTCCAATCGCGCCAGCGGCGCGCCGAGGCAGAAGTGAACCCCCGCCGAAAAGGCGAGGTGCGGATTTGGCCCGCGGCCGGGATTGAACCGCAGCGGATCGGGGAAGCGCCGGGGATCGAGATGGGCGGCGGCCAGCACCAGCCCCACACTCTCACCCGCCTTCAGGGTCACGTCTGCGATGGTCACCTCCTTCAGCGCATGACGGGTGAAGAGATGCATGGGGGGCGCCAGGCGCAGGGCCTCTTCGATATGCCCAGGCATGATGCCAGCGCGGATGCCAAGGGTGAGAAACAGCTTCACCACATTGCCGAAGGCGAAGGTGAGAGCCTCGTGCCCCGCCGTGAGCAACAGCATGGCGGTCGCGGTCATCTCGTCGTCAGAGATTTTTCCTTCCGTGCGCGCCTGCCCCAGCAGGGCGAGGCCGCTCTCCGCCGGTGCCGCTTCGGCAAGAGTGGGAATGAGAGCGGCAAATTCCGCCGCCGCCTGTTCCGCGTCCTGTGCCGCCGCCTCGTCGCAGGCCGCCACATAGCGCCTGATCATGCGATGTCCAAGAGCGGCGATACGCTGTCCGTGCTGCGGCTCCACCCCCATGATCTCGCCTATGGTGATGACGGCAAGGGGCGTGGCAAAATCAGCCTGAAGTTCAGCCGCGCCCCGCGCCAGCATACGGTCGATCAATTCATGGGCCAGCCGCGCCATCTCCCCGGCCCGCGCTCGTGTCCGGCGCTTGTGGAACAAGGCTGCCACCAGCCCGCGCAGGCGCGCATGGTCCGCGCCCTCCCTCTCCAGAAAGGAGTGGGCCGAGAAGGCGTCAAAAGCGGGTGTGGCGGCGGCGGGGCAAAAGCCAAAGCCGCCATCGGGCTTGCGGCCAAAGCGGCGGCTGCGCAAAATGAAATTCACCGACGCATGATCGGCAAAGCACCACTGCCGCCGCTGCACCCAGTAGAAGGCCGGGCAGTCCGCCAGCAGCCTCACATAGACCCGCGCTGGGTCTTGCACGAATGCCGGGTCACGGGGATCGAGATCAAGGGTGCGTGACTTGGAATCAAGCTTCATGCCGTCTATCTAGCGCCCATGACCCAAACCCGCAGCGCGACAGACGCCCACACCCCAGGGGCGGCGCGGCCCCCCTTTGAATTCATCGTGCTGGTGGCGCTCCTCACATCCATGGTGGCGCTTTCCATCGATTCCATGCTGCCCGCCCTGGGGCAGATGGCCAGCGAATTGGGCGCCACGCATCCCAATGACCGACAGTTCATCCTGCTTGGCTTCTTCGCGGGCATGACGCTGGGCACGCTGGTCTTCGGCCCCCTGTCCGACGCGCTGGGGCGCAAGCCCGCCATTCTTGCCGGACTGGCTTTCTTCGCCGGCGGCGCGGTCCTGTGCATTTTCGCGCCCAGCTTTCCAGTGTTGATCGCGGGCCGGGCGTTGCAGGGCTTCGGCGCGGCGGGGCCGCGCATCGTCTCCATCGCCATGGTGCGCGACGGGGCCAAGGGCGCGGCCATGGCCCGCGTCATGTCCTTCGTCATGTCGGTCTTCATGCTGGTGCCCATGCTCGCTCCCAGCCTCGGCCAGTTCATGCTGCTGTTCTCCGGCTGGCGCAGCATGTTCGTGCTCTTCATCGGCATGGCGGCGCTGGCCGCCCTGTGGCTGGCCTTCCGCCAGCGCGAAACCCTGGAGCCTGAGAACCAGCGGCCCCTGTCGGGGCGCAGTCTGGCGGCGGGGACGTGGCATTTTCTTTGCGCGCCCGTGTCGCTGGGCTACACGCTCGCCTCCGGCGCGCTCTTCGGAGCGTTCACCTGTTATCTCTCCACCTCGCAGCAGATCTTCGTGGAGCAATATCAGCAGGGAAAGCTCTATCCCCTGTGGTTCGGCGCGCTGGCGCTGGCCATGGCCATTGCCATGCAGGTCAATGCCCGGCTGGTGCGCCATTACCCAATGGAACTGGTGAGCCGCCGCGCCCTGGCAGTCTCCATCGTGCTGTCGCTCGCCATGGTGGCCATCACCTTCGTCACCCACGGTCATCCGCCGCTCTGGGTGCTGGCGGTCTATTTCTTCGGCCTGTTCTTCTGCAATGGCCTGATGTTCGGCAACTTCAACGCCATGGCGCTGGAGGCCATGGGCCACATGGCGGGGCTGGCGGCGGCCCTGTCTGGCACGCTGTCATCACTGGTGGCCGTGGTTCTGGGCACACTGGCGGGCCAAAGTTATGACGGCACCATGATTCCTTTGAGCGTTGCCTTTGCCAGTTTCAGCCTGCTGTCGTGGATCGCGGCACACTGGGCGGCGACTCATCGTCCACCGTCATGAAAAAGCCCCGCTGTACAGCGGGGCTTTCTAGAGTTCGATCAGTTGCGCGCAATTACAAGAAACGCGCCGCTGGGATTATCAGATCGCTTCCTTGACTTCCTTGGCGGCACCAGCGCAGCCCGAAAAGTGCGTAAGCGCTTTTCGGACCAGCTGCGCGCAATTAAAAGAATCGCGCCGCTGGGATTATCAGATCGCTTCCTTGACTTCCTTGGCGGCACCAGCGCAGCCCGAAAAGTGCGTAAGCGCTTTTCGGACCAGCTGCGCGCAATTAAAAGAATCGCGCCGCTGGGATTATCAGATCGCTTCCTTGACTTCCTTGGCGGCACCAGCGCAGCCCGAAAAGTGCGTAAGCGCTTTTCGGACCAGCTGCGCGCAATTAAAAGAATCGCGCCGCTGGGATTATCAGATCGCTTCCTTGACTTCCTTGGCGGCACCAGCGCAGCCCGAAAAGTGCGTAAGCGCTTTTCGGACCAGCTGCGCGCAATTACAAAAATCGCGCCGCTGCGATTATCAGATCGCTTCCTTGACTTCCTTGGCGGCGCGGAACGCCAGCTTCTTGGAAGCCTTGATCTTGATCTGCTCGCCGGTCAGCGGGTTGCGGCCGAGGCGGGCGGGGCGCTTCTTCACCTGGAAAATGCCAAGGCCGGTGATGCGGACCTTGTTGCCCTTCTTCAGGTTCTTCACCGTCATTTCCACGAAATCGCCGAGCAGCGTGCTCACTGCCTTCTTCGACATGTCGTGCTTGGCAGCCAGATCAGCGGCCATCTTGGTGAGGGCAACCGTCAAAACCTTTTCGTCAGCCATGTTTGTCTCCGTTGGTTACGAATCAATGGCGCCATCGTTAGCGCACGGCGCGATTCGAGAAAACCCTTATTTTCAGCGGCTCTTTTGAATCGTAGGGAAAAAGACATGGCCGAATCAAGGCGATTTTGAATCGGCGGCAGTTGAAGAAACGACGGGAGGGTCTCGGTTCCCGGATTCTTTTCAAGGGCTTAGGGAGCTTTGCCAGCCAGACGCGACAGGGCGGCCTGACGCCCGATGAGCGGCAGGAGCGCCGCCAGTTCCGGCCCGTGATCCAGCCCCGTCAGCGCCTGCCGAAGCGGCATGAACAGGCCCTTGGCCTTGCGCCCGGTCGCCTGTTTCACCGCCTCGGTCCAGACCTTCCACGTTTCACCCGTCCAGGGTTCGGCGGGGAGAAGGTCACGGGCCGCCGCAATGAAGTCACTATCATCAGCCGCGATGACCGGGCTCACCGGCCCATCGATCACCTGCCGCCACAGGGCGACATCCGCCAGCATTTCGATGTTGCCGCGCACTGCCAGCCAGACGGCTTCACTATCCTGCGGCAGGCGTGGGCGCACCGCCTCCCACGGCAGCATGTGCAGCAGCCGGGCATTGAGATGGAGCAATTCCTTCTCGTCGAAACGCGCCGGCGCGCGTGACAGCTTGCCGAGATCGAAGCCCGTCACCAATTCATGATAATCCGGGCACGGATGAATATTTTCGGAGGTGCCGAGCAGGGCGGCGTGGCTCACCACCGCCATGGCCTCCAGCCCCTCCGCGCGCATGGCCGAGATGGACAGTGACCCCAGCCGTTTCGACAGGCCCTTGCCGTCCGCCCCGGTCAGCAGGCTGTGATGGGCATAGGCTGGAACGGCCCCCCCCAAGGCCTCGGTGATCTCGATCTGCACGGCGGTGTTGACCACATGATCCTCGCCCCGGATCACATGGCTGACGCCGAAGTCGATGTCGTCGATGACCGAGGGCAGGGTGTAGAGATAGGAGCCATCCTCGCGCACCAGCACGGGGTCAGAAAGGTTGGCCGTGTTGACGTGCTGCGGCCCGCGAATGAGGTCACCCCAGGTCACATCGCGGCCAGCGAGCCTGAAGCGCCAATGGGGCTTGCGCCCTTCGCTCTCCAGCTTTGCGCGGTCAGCATCGGTGAGCTTCAATGCCGCCCGGTCATAGATCGGCGGCTGGGCCCCCGCCTGCCGGGGCTTGCGGGGGGCGGCCGGGGCGGCCGCCGCTTTATGGCCGGGGGGAAGCCCCCCCGCCCCGGG
>CALMUW010000049.1 GCA_937872985.1 uncultured Alphaproteobacteria bacterium | reverse complement strand
AGGAATGGGCGGTACCGAAGGTGTCGAACTCGCTCTCGCTCCGCTTGGTGAAGCCATAGAGTCCGTCCTTCTGGCGGATCGAGCGGATGGCCTTGCGCCGCCCGGTCAGGATCTTGTGCGGATAGGCCTGGTGGCTCACATCCCAGATGATCCGGTCGCGCGGCGTATCAAACACAAAGTGCAGCGCCACCGTCAGTTCCACCACACCCAGTCCCGAACCGAAATGGCCCCCGGTCTGGGCGGCGGCAGCGACCGTTTCGGCGCGCAACTCCTGGGCCACCTCCGCCATCTTGTCGGCGGGCAGGCGGCGCAAATCTTCCGGCGTCTGGACCTGGTCCAGCAAGGGGGTAAGGGGGGCCATGGCTTCCCAAAATCTGATTGCCCCTCTCTTAGGCATTTCAGAACAAAACCGCAATCTCTCCGGGCGGGGGATCGTTCCCGACCCTGTGCCGCATCGCGCATTCCCCCTCGTGACAAACCATCCGCCTGTGCTAGGTTCGCCTCATCAACTGCCGGAGCGAGCCGCCCGTGGGGCGATAACCTCTGCCCGGCCGGAACAGGAGAGCACGCATGCGTCACATCAACCTGAAAACCCTGCTCATCGGCTCGACCATGCTGCTGATGACCGCCAGCGGCGCCTTCGCCGAAGTGGTGTTCAACCGCGGCAACTCCGCCGACCCGGAATCGCTCGATCCGCACAAGACCGCGACGGTCTATGAAGCCAACATCCTGCGCGATCTGTTCATGGGCCTGATGGTCCATGACGCCAAGGCCACGGTCCAGCCCGGCGCTGCCGAAAGCTACACCGTCTCGCCGGATGGCAAGGTCTATACCTTCAAGATGCGCGCCGGCGCCACCTGGTCCGACGGCACGCCCGTCACCGCCGAAGATTTCGTCTTCTCGTGGCGCCGCGTGGTTGATCCCGCCACCGCCGCCGAATACGCCTACATGCTGGCGCCCGTGGCCAATGCCGAAGATGTGACCGCCGGCAAGAAGAAGCCGGAGGAACTGGGGGTGAAGGCGGTGGACGCCAATACCTTCGAGGTCACGCTCAACGCGCCCACGCCCTATTTCCTCGAAATGCTCACCCATCAGGCCACCTATCCCGTCAGCAAGGCCAATGTGGAAAAGTTCGGACCGGATTTCGTGAAGCCGGGCAACCTCGTGTCCAACGGCGCCTATGTGCTGAAGGAATTCGTGCCCAACGATCACATCAAGGCGGTCAAGAACGACAAGTTCTATGACGCCGCCAACGTCAAGATCGACGTGGTGAACTTCATTCCGACCGAAGACCGCTCCACCGCCATGAAGCGTCTGGAAGCCGGTGAACTCGACTCCAACGACGACATCCCGACCGAGCAACTGGCCGATCTCAAGAAGAAGTTCGGCGATCAGGTGCGCATTGGCCCCTATCTCGGCACCTATTACTATGTCTTCAAGACCGACAAGAAGCCCTGGGACAATGTCAAGCTGCGCCACGCCGTGTCGGAAGCCATCGACCGTGACTATCTGGCTGAGAAGGTCTGGCAGAACACCATGATCCCCGGCTACTCCTTCGTGCCGCCGGGCATTGCGGGCTACACCTCGCGCTTCACCGACTATGCCCAGAAATCGCAGATCGACCGCGAGGACGAGGCCAAGAAGGTGCTGGCCGAGTTGGGCTATGGCCCGGACAAGCCGCTGAAGATGGAAATCCGCTACAACACCTCGGAGAACCACAAGAACACGGCGGTGGCCATCCAGGAACAGTTGAAGCCCCTGGGCATTGAGGTGACGCTGCTCAACACCGACACCAAGACCCACTACGGCATGCTGGAACAGCACGGCGATTTCGACATCGCGCGCGCCGGCTGGATTGCCGACTACAAGGATCCCGCCAACTTCCTCGACCTGTGCAAGACCGGGGCCGGCAACAACTATGCCGTCTATTCCAACCCGGACTATGACAAGCTGATGGCCGAGGCCGCCTCTGCGCCGACGCCGGAAGCCCGCATGGCCAAGCTGTCGGACGCCGAGGCCATGGGCGTGGCCCGTGACCTCTGCGTGGTGCCGCTGCTCTATTACAGCTTCCACACCATCGTTTCCAACAAGCTCAAGGGCTGGGAAGACAATGTCATGGACATTCATCCCACCCGCTTCATGAGCAAGGAATAACTCCGCCTCCCGGACCGGCGCCTCACCAGCGCCGGTCCCTTCGCATCCGGGACGGAGACACCCATGCTGCGTTACGTGTTCCGGCGGTTGTTGACCGCCATTCCCACGATGTTCGTCATCGTCACCATTTCCTTTTTTCTCATGCGCGTGGCCCCCGGCGGTCCCTTCAATCAGGAAAAGGGCCTGAACCCGGTCATCAAGGCCAATCTTGAGCGCGTCTTCCACCTCGACCAGCCGCTGTGGAAGCAATATCTGTTCTATCTCCAGAACCTGCTGCGCGGTGATTTCGGACCAAGCTACAACCTGCCGGATTTCACCGTCGCTGACCTTTTCGCCAACGGCCTGCCGGTCTCCATCCAGATCGGGGCCATGGCGCTCGGCCTCGCCCTCCTTCTCGGCACGCTCCTCGGCATCACTGCCGCGCTCAACCAGAACCATGGCACCGATTATGCCGTGGTTGGCCTGGCCACGGCCGGCTCGACCATCCCCACCTTCGTCATTGCGCCGCTCTTCCAGCTGGTTTTCGCCCTCGGCCTGAAATGGTTCCCCGTGGGCGGCTGGGGCGGCGGCGATTTCGTCCACAAGGTTGGTCCCGTCCTCACCCTCATGCTGCCGCAACTGGCCATTGTCTCGCGGCTCATGCGCGGCTCCATGATCGAGGCGCTGCACGCCCACCATATCCGCACCGCCCGCGCGCTCGGGCTCTCGGAATTTTCCGTGGTGCTGAAGCACGCCCTGCGCGGTGCGCTCCTGCCGGTCATTTCCTATGCCGGTCCGGCGGCGGCGGCGCTGCTCACCGGCTCGGTCATCGTCGAGACCATTTTCCAGATCCCCGGCATTGGCCGCTATTTCGTCGAGGCCGCGCTCAACCGCGACTACACGCTGGTCATGGGCACGGTGGTCGTGGTGGCCATCTTCACCGTCCTGTTCAATTTCATCGTCGATCTGCTCTATGCGGCGGTCGATCCGCGGGTGCGTTATGACTGAGCCAACCGCCATTCTCGCCGCCGAAAAGGGCCGCTCCCTCTGGGCCGACGCCTGGGCGCGGCTGAAGGCCAACCGTGCCGCCGCCGTCTCCGGTCTTTACCTCATCATCATGGCGCTGGCCTGCATCATCGGCCCCTTCTTCACGCCGCACCACTACACCACCATCTATCAGGATTATAACCGCGTGCCGCCATCACTCTCGGCCTATCCCAAGACCGACCAGATGGACCTGGCCATCAGGGACGCGGTGAAGCGCGCCCGCCTTGATCTGGTGAAGTGGGAAGAGAAGGACGGCAAGGTTGTCACCACCGTCAGCGCGGCCAAGCCCATCGATGAACGTGTGACTCGCTATCTCGACCGTTCCGACATGCTGGAGAACACCCAGGTCGCGGTCACCGGCAAATCCGCCGATGGCCTGTCCCTCACCATGACGTCGGACGTGGAGAAGAAATACTTTTTCTTCGGCACCGACAACTCGGGCCGCGACGTGCTGACCCGCGTGCTGATGGCGGGCCGTGTGTCGCTGTCCATCGGCCTTCTGGCCGGCATCGTCGCCGTGGTCATCGGCGTGCTCTATGGCGCCACCGCCGGTTTTGCCGGCGGCAAGACCGACGAGATCATGATGCGCATCGTCGACATTCTCTATGCGCTGCCGTTCATCTTCTTCGTCATCATGCTGGTGGTCTTCTTCGGGCGCAACTTCATCCTCATGTTCCTCGCCGTGGGCGCTGTCATGTGGCTCGACATGGCGCGTATCGTGCGCGGCCAGGCGCTCTCCATCAAGCGCCAGGAATATGTTCAGGCGGCGGAGGCGCTGGGCGTCACGCGCTGGGGCATCCTCATCCGCCACATCGTGCCCAACCTCCTCGGCCCCGTCATCATCTACATGACGCTGCTGGTGCCCCAGGTCATCATTCTCGAAAGCTTCCTGTCCTATCTCGGTCTCGGGGTTCAGGAACCCATGTCGAGCTGGGGTGTCATGATCTCGCAGGGCGCCAAGAACATGCCCTCGGCCAACTGGCTGATCATCATCCCCGCCATCTTCCTCACCTCAACGCTCTTCGCGCTCAACTTCATCGGCGATGGGTTGCGCGACGCCCTCGATCCCAAGGACCGCTGACATGCAGCCGCCCATTCTCTCGCTCCATGATGTGCGCGTCACCTTCACCACCCTCGATGGCGATGTCGAGGCGGTGCGCGGCGTGTCCCTCGATGTCCATGCCGGGGAAACCGTGGCCATCGTGGGTGAATCCGGCTCCGGCAAGAGCCAGCTGATGATGGCGGTCATGGGCCTGCTCGCCCGCAATGGCCGGGCTTCGGGCCGGGCCGACTATCGCGGTGTCAACCTCATCGGCATGCCGAAGTCCGAACTCAACGCCATTCGTGGCTCCAAGATCACCATGATCTTCCAGGAGCCCATGACCTCGCTCGATCCGCTCTACACCATCGGCAACCAGCTCATCGAACCTATCATGCGCCACCGCCACGTCACGGCGGCGGAAGCGAGGACGCGCGCGCTCGACATGCTGCGCCTTGTCTCCATTCCGGAGCCGGAACGCCGCCTTGCCTCCTATCCGCATGAACTCTCCGGCGGCCAGCGCCAGCGTGTCATGATCGCCATGGCGCTCGCCAACAACCCCGACATTCTCATCGCCGACGAACCCACGACCGCCCTCGACGTCACCATCCAGGCGGAAATCCTCGACCTCATGGCCGGCTTGCAGCGCGAGTTGGGCATGGGAATGGTGTTCATCACCCATGACCTCAATATCGTGCGCCGCATCGCCAACCGCGTGGTGGTCATGCGCTACGGCGAAATCGTGGAGCAGGGCGACGCCAAGGAGATTTTCGCCAATCCGCACCATCCCTACACCAGGGAATTGCTCGCCTCGGAACCGGAGGGCCGCAAGACGCCGGTGCCGGAAAGCGCCCCGGAAATCCTGGCGGGCGATGATGTTCATGTCACCTTCAAGATCGGCGGCGGCTTCCTGGCCGGTCCGCCCATGGTGCTCAAGGCGGTGGACGGCGTTTCGGTGCAGCTGAAGCAGGGCCAGACCATCGGCATCGTGGGCGAGTCCGGCTCCGGCAAGTCGACGCTGGCCCGGGCGCTGCTCCGCCTGCTGCCCTCCACGGGTGCGGTGCACTTCGACGGCCAGGACATCACCACCAAGTCGGTGAAGGAGATGCGCCCCCTGCGCAGCGAAATCCAGGTGGTGTTGCAGGATCCCTTCGGCTCGCTGTCGCCGCGCCTCACCGCCGGACAGATCGTCACCGAGGGCCTTCTCGTCCACGAGCCGTCCATGTCGGCGGCGGAGCGCGACCGCCGCGCCATCGCCGCCTTCCGCGAGGTTGGCCTCGACCCCACCCTGCGCAACCGCTATCCGCATGAGTTCTCCGGCGGCCAGCGCCAGCGCATCGCCATCGCCCGCGCCATCATCCTGAAGCCCAAGGTGGTGGTGCTGGACGAGCCGACGTCCGCCCTCGACCGGCAGGTGCAGAAACAGATCGTCGAACTGCTGCGCAAGCTCCAGCGGGAAAATAACCTGTCCTATCTTTTCATCAGCCACGACCTTGCCGTGGTCCGCGCCATGTCCGACCACATCATGGTCATGAAGGATGGCAAGCTGGTGGAGCAGGGCACCCCAGACGAGGTCATGGGCAATCCGAAGGAAGCCTACACCAAGCGCCTCATGGCCGCGGCCTTCGCCGCCTGAGCTGCCTTCGCAGATGCAAAAGGGCGGGGTTGCGAGAGCAGGCGCTTTCTGGCAGCTTCAAACCATGTGTTTCCACATGACGAGAGCCGGTGGCTGCCTTCCCGTCTGGTCGAAGACCGACCATGACGAGATCATGCTGCACTGCGCCCGCATCGGCTTCAAGCCGTAAACCAGCACCGCCCCGGTTCCACAGCCTTGCCGATCCGGCGGGCCTTTCCGTTCATTTCTCGCATGGAGCAACCCATGACCACCACCGCCAGGAAGAACATCAACATCGAGGAAGTCGTCGCCCACGACGTGAAGCACCACTTCCACCCCTTCACCGACCACAAGGCCTTCCGCGCCGCCGGCGGCCCGCGCGTCATCACCCATGCCGAGGGCTGCTACATCTGGGACGGCAAGGGCAACAAGATCCTCGACGGCATGTCCGGCCTGTGGTGCGTGAACGTGGGCTATGGCCGCAAGGAACTGGCCGATGTCGCCCATCAGCAGATGCTGGACCTGCCCTATTACAACACCTTCTTCAAGACCACGACAGTGCCCGCCACCGAACTCGCGGCCAAGATTTCCAGCCTCATGCCCAAGGGCTTCAACAACGTCTTCTTCACCAACTCCGGCTCGGAGTCGAACGACACCATCGTCCGCTTCGTCCGCCACTACTGGAAGCTGATGGGCAAGCCCTATCGCCAGCACTTCATCGCCCGCCGGCGTGGCTATCACGGCTCCACCATGGTGGCGGCGAACCTCGGCGGCATGGTGGGCATGCACGAGCAGGTGGGCACCGAATTTCCCGGCTTCCACCATGTCCAGCAGCCCTATTGGTACGACTTCGGCGGCGACAAGACGCCGGAGGAATTCGGCCTGGAAGCCGCCGCCGAGGTGGAGAAGAAAATCCTCGAACTCGGCCCCGACAATGTCGCGGCCTTCATCGGCGAACCCATTCAGGGTGCCGCGGGCGTCTTGATTCCGCCCGCCACCTATTGGCCCGCGGTGGAAAAGATCTGCCGCAAATACGGCATCCTCATCATCTCCGATGAAGTCATCTGCGGCTTTGGCCGCACCGGCAAATGGTTCGGCTTTGAAACCTTCGGCTTCACCCCGGACATCGTGCCCATGGCCAAGGGCCTGTCCTCCGGCTACCAGACCATCGGCGCGGTCGCCTTCGCCGACCACCTGATCAAGGACTTCTTCGACAAGGGTGGCGAATTCTACCACGGCATGACCTATGCGGGGCATCCCGTGGCCGCCGCCGTGGCGCTGCGCAATCTCGAAATCATCGAGCGCGAGGGCCTGGTGGAGCGGGTGGCAAAGCTTGCGCCCTATTTCAACCAGAAGCTCTCCACCTTGCTGGACCTGCCCATCGTCGGCGAGGTGCGCACCACCGGCCTGCTGGGCGCCATCGAACTTACCCCCGACAAGAAGACCCGCGCCCGCTTTGCCGACTGTGGCCGTGTCGGGACCATGTGCCGCGATCACTGCTTCAACGAAAACCTGGTCATGCGCGCCTGCTGGGACACCATGGTGCTGGCCCCGCCCTTCGTCATCACCGAGAAGGAGATCGACGAACTGGTGGCCAAGGCCCGGCGCGCCATCGAAAAGACGCTCGCCGACGTAAAGGGCGAAATGGCCTGACGGAGAGGGCGCGGCGGCAGCCGGAAACCCGGCGAAAGTCGTGCCCCTTTTCCCTTGCCCCGTCTTGATTCGGGCGCAATTATTACCACCCTATAGTTGCCACGCCCCGAGAAGGCGCCTTGAGAGGAGAGAAACTGAATGACCGTGCATCGCCCTTTTCCCCGCTTCACCCGTCGTTCCCTGCTGAAGGGAACCGGTGCCGCCTTCGCCGGCCTGGTGCTGTCGCCGCGCTTCGCCATGGCCGAGGAAGAGAAGAAGCTCTCCTTCTACAACTATGACACCTACATCGGCGAGACCACCCTCGACGATTTCAACAAGGCCACCGGCATCGAGGTGAAGCTCGATCTCTTCGCCGATGGCGATGAACTCTTTACCAAGCTGAAGGCGGGCAACCCCGGCTATGACGTCATCGTGCCGACCTCGAATGTGGTGGAGCGCATGGTCAAGGCCAACATGCTCATGCCGCTGGATCACGCCAAGATCCCCAACATGAAGAACATCGACCCCTCCTTCCTGAACCCCACCTTCGATCCGGGCCGCAAGTATTCGCTGCCCTATCAGTGGGGCACGGTCGGCATCGGCTATCGCAAGTCCAAGGTGGAAGGCGCGCCGGATTCCTGGAAGTGGCTGCTTGATGACGAAAAGTATGCTGGCCGGATTGCCCTGCTCGGCGACCAGGAGCATGCCATCGGCGCGGCGCTCAAGTATCTCGGCTTCAGCTACAATTCCACCAACATCGACGAGTTGAACAAGGCCCGGGACCTTCTCATCAAGGGCAAGAAGCTGGTCAAGAAATATGCCGACGACAATGGCCAGGACCTGCTCGCCCAGGGCGAGGTCGATCTGACCATGGAATACAACGGCGACATCGCCCAGGTCATGACCGAGGATGATGATCTGAGCTACGTCATTCCGAAGGAAGGCTCGAACGTGTGGGAAGACACCATCGCCATTCCCACCGGCGCGCCGCACCCGGAAAACGCCCATGCCTTCATCAACTACATCTTCGACGGTGAAGTGGGCAAGGGCATCACCAAGACCATCATGTATGCGACGCCCAACGCCGCCGCCAAGGCGCTGATGGATGAAGCCTACCAGAACAACCCGGCGATCTTCCCGCCTGCCGACGTTCTGGCCAAGTGCGAATATTCGGCTTACCTCGGCGAGGAAGCGGTCAAGGTCCGCGACGAAATCTGGACGGCGATTCAGGCCGCCTGAGCAACGCAGTGCAGCATTGTGCCGGGGAGGGTCTGTTGGCCCTCCCTTTTCTTTGGAATTGCTGATTTTTCCGGGCTGCATGGCGCAAGCCAACTGTTGCCCGCCGTGGGCCGCCTTGCTAGTCTTGCGCAAAAAGCCGGGCAGGGGAGCGGACGGATCGTGGAAGACTGGAAAACCAATCGCAACGTATTCTGGACTCTCGCCACGCCGGGCACCCTCTGGCTCATCGCCTTCTTTCTCGTGCCGCTCGCCTTTCTCTTTGTCCTCTCCTTCTCGTCCAAGGCGATGATTGATGGCCAGATTTCCATCAATCAATACGACTACTTCTCCGGCCTCACCAATTATCTGCGCTCCTTCAATCCCGACATTGTCTCCATCTTCATCCGGACCCTGTGGTGGAGCGCGCTTGCCACGCTGGCCTGCCTGATCATTGCCTACCCCATCGCCTTCGGCATCTGTTTCGCGCCGGACCGCTGGCGGCCGCTGCTGCTCATGCTCATCGTGCTGCCCTTCTGGATCAACCTGTTGATCCGCACCTATGCGCTCATGGCGGTGCTGCGCGACAATGGCCTCGTCAACTCCGCTCTCGGTGCCGTGGGCCTTGGGCCGCTGCCCTTGATGAACAACACCTTCGGCGTCATCTTCGGCCTGGTCTATGTCTACATGCCCTTCATGGTGCTGCCGCTCTACGCCACCATCGAGCGGCTGGACAAATCCTTCCTGGAAGCCAGCCTCGACCTCGGCGGCACCCAGTTCCAGACCTTCAGGAACATCACCCTGCCGCTCACCATGCCGGGCATCGTCACCGGCGTCGTGCTGGTCTTCATTCCCTGCCTCGGCACCTTCCTGACCTCGGAACTGCTCGGCGGCACCAGCTCGTGGATGATCGGCAACGTCATTCAAAGCCAGTTCGGCCCGGCCAATGACTGGCCCTTCGGCTCGGCCCTGTCGCTTCTGCTCATGTATGCCACCTTCGCCGTTCTGGCGGTTCGCGCTTTCCTGTCGCGCAATTCCAAGGGGGTTGACGTCTGATGGCTGCCCTTCTGAAACCGGGGCAGGGCCCCCTCGACTATGGCAAGCGCCGCTGGCTGCGGGCGGTCTTCGTGGCCGTCCTGGTCATGCTCTACACGCCCATTCTGGTGCTCATCGCCTATTCCTTCAACATCCAGAACCGCGGCGGCATCTGGAAGGGTTTCACCCTGGAGAACTATGCCAAGGCCTGGCACAACAGCGACCTCATGAGCGCGCTGCTCAACTCATTGTCCATCGCCTTCATCTCCACCATCTTCGCCACCGTCATCGGTGCCATGGTGGCCGTGCTGCTCTGGCGCTTCCGCTTTCCCGGCAAGGCGGCCTACGAGGGTGCCATGGCGCTGCCCATCGTCATCCCGGAAATCTGCATGGGTGTCGCAATGCTGCTGTTCTATGCCCGGACCGGCATGATGACCGGCATGACCCATCTGCCCTGGCCCCTGAACCTCGGCACCCCATCACCATCGCCCACCTCCCCTTGCTTCCCCTTCGTGGCGGTGGTGGTGCGCTCGCGTCTGGTGGGTTTTAACCGCCAGCTTGAGGAAGCCTCCAAGGACCTCGGCGCCAGCGAGTGGCAGACCTTCACCAGGATTCTCATCCCCTATATGATGCCGGGCCTGGTGGCGGGCGCGCTTCTCGCCTTCACGCTGTCGCTCGATGACTTCGTCATCACCTTCTTCACCTCCGGGCCGGAAACCGTCACCTTCCCGGTGAAGATCTATTCCATGGTGAAGACCGGGGTGAAATATGAAGTAAACGCCGCCTCCACCATTCTCATCGTCATCACCATCGTGGCCACCGTCATTGCCATGAAACTGCAAGCCCCCGACAAGGCGGGCCACTGAGGAAACCATGTCCAGCGCCAACATGTCCGACGCCCCGCCTTCTCCCGACACCATTGTCTCCATCCGCAATGTGTCGAAACGCTTCCCCGGCGGCGTCACCGCCGTTGACGATATTTCCTTCGACATCGCCCAGAACGAGTTCTTTGCCCTCCTTGGTCCCTCGGGCTGCGGCAAGACCACGCTGCTGCGCATGATCTCCGGGCTGGAAACCCCCACCTCCGGGCAAATCCTCATCGACGGTCAGGACATGTCGCTGACCCCGCCCAACAAGCGGCCCACCAACATGGTGTTCCAGTCCTATGCCGTCTTCCCGCACATGACGGTGGCCGACAACGTGGCCTATGGGTTGCGCGTCACCGGGGTGGCCGAGGACGAGACGAAGCGCCGCGTCGGCGAGGCGCTGGAAATGGTGAAGCTGTCGCACCTGGCCCAGCGCAAGCCCGACCAGATGTCCGGCGGCCAGCGCCAGCGCGTCGCCCTGGCCCGCGCGCTGGTGAAGCGCCCCAAGGTGCTGCTGCTCGACGAGCCGCTGTCGGCGCTGGACGCCAAGCTGCGCGACGACATGCGCATGGAATTGACCCGCCTTCAGGAAACCGTGGGCATCACCTTCATCATCGTCACCCACGATCAGGACGAGGCGCTCTCCATGGCCACCCGCATCGCGGTCATGGACAAGGGTGCCGTGCAGCAGATCGCCACGCCTGCCGAACTCTATGAACACCCGAAGAGCCGTTTCGTCGCCGATTTCATCGGCAAGGTGAACCTGATCGAGGGCCGGGTGGTGAGCAAGAAGCCCAATGCCGTCGTTCTCGACGTGCCCTCAATCGGCAAGATGGAAATGGCCACGAAGGACCTCGTTGGCGAAACCGCCGCCATTGCCGTGCGCCCGGAAAAGCTCAAGATCACCAAGTCCGAGCCGAAGGATGCGAAGCTGGTCAAGGTCAAGGTCGCCATCCGCGACGTGGCCTATTACGGCGACACCAGCGACGTGGTCGCCAGCCTGCCCGATGGCCAGGACCTCTATGTCACCGTGCAAAACGAAAGCCGCGAGGGTGGCTCCGGGGTGGAACGCGGCGACAAGGTCTGGATGAGCTGGGAGCCCAAGGACTCCCTCCTGCTGACGGAGTAACGCCATGGCATTGGAAATGGACAAGCTCGGCCGCACGCCGGGCGATGAGGCGTTTCGGCGCGAGGACGTGAAGGGCACCCGCTGGGAGGCAACCTATGCCGGGGCACTGTCCTTCATGCGCCGAAAATACACCCGCGATCTTGCCGGCGTGGACATCGCCGTCACCGGCGTGCCCTTCGATCAGGCGGTGACCCACCGGCCCGGCACGCGCCTTGGGCCCGCGGGCATTCGCCATGCCTCGGCGGAAAATGCCTGGGGACCGATCTATCCCTGGGGCTTTGATCCCTTCGACACGCTGGCCGTGGTGGATTACGGCGACTGCTTCTTCGACTGGGGTCGCAAGGAAGCCTTCCCCGACACGCTGGAACAGCACGCCAGCGCGATCATCGCCACCGGCACGGAAATGGTCACCCTCGGCGGCGACCATTTCATCACCTATCCGCTATTGAAAGCCCATGCCAAAAAGCACGGCCCCCTGGCGCTGGTGCATTTTGACGCCCACCGCGACATCGAGCCGGACGGCGGCGGCCGCATCGACCACGGCACCATGTTCGGCTATGCCGTGCGCGAGGGCCTGATCGATCCGCACAAGTCCGTGCAGATCGGCATCCGCACCAGCTTCCTGGGCGAAACCGGCATGGGCTTCCGCATCATCTTCGCCGATGAGGTGCACGACAAGCCGGCCCAGGAACTGGCCGACATCATTGCCAAGAAGGTCGGGAAGACCAAGGCCTATCTCACCTTCGATATCGACTGCCTCGATCCCTCCGCCGCCCCCGGCACGGGCACGCCCATTCCCGGCGGCCTCACCTATCATCAGGCCGCCTCGATCATCCGTAAACTGACGAATATCAACTTCGTCGCCATGGACATGGTGGAAGTGTCGCCGCCCTTCGACCACGCCGAACTGACCTCGCTCGCGGCCTCCGCCCTCATCGGCGAATATCTCTGCCTCAAGGCCTGGCAGAAGGGCGCCCGCGCCACGCCCATGAAGGATTGAGAGTGGTCAAAGGGTCGCGGCGCGCAACTGCTGCAAGAGGCTGCGCAGCCGCGCCCGCACCGAGGGCGCGCCATGAACCGCCATGGCTTCCGCCACCGGCAGCAGCTTGAAGCGCAATCCCGCGTCGCTGGCGCTCAGGTCGGCCAGCGCCTGCAAGGTGTTGACCTGCACGATGTGGCTCGGATCATCGAGCCCGGCAAACAGGATGGGCGTGAGCCGCGCCTGTTCCGACTCGATCAGCGGCAGGCGGGGCAGGATTTGCGCCAGATGCCAGCGCACCTCCTGTTGCGTGGCGCGCTCGGCCAGTGACAGCAGCGTGCGCGGGAGGGGCAGGACCACCGGAGGCCGCCCCGCCGACACCTTCTCCAGCGCGTCCGCCGCCCGCATGCGCACCACCTCGTCGTCATGCCACAGCCCGGCCACCAGATCGGCCATGTGCCGGGGCTGGCTTTGCACCAGCCGCACCACCTGCGCCACCTTGCCGATGGACCGCCGGTCGCCACCCGACAGAAGCGGCACCAGGGCGTTCACCATGTCAGCTCAGGGCGTCCTTCAGGCGGTAGAACAGCATGGCCGCCACCAGCATGGGTGTGCGGATGGGCCCGCCGGGGAAGGGCAGGTGCTTCACCCGCGCCAGCAGGTCGAAGCGTTCCGCCGTGCCCTTCACCGCCTCGGCCATGAGCTTGCCATAGAGGCCGGCCAGCGCCACGCCCTGACCGGAGTAGCCATGGGCATAGAAAACCGTGGGTGACAGCCGCCCGCAATCGGGAATGCGGTTATAGGTAATGGCGATATAGCCGCCCCAGGCATGCTCGATCTTCACGTCCTGCAATTGCGGAAACACCTGCACCATGCGCGGCCGCATGTAGGCGCCGAGATTGGGTGGCTCCAGCGTGGAATAGGCCGCCCGCCCGCCGAACAACAGCCGCGTGTCCGGCGTGGTGCGGAAATAATCGACGATGAAATTGGTCGTCGCCACCGCCTCGTTGTCGCGGATCAGCGCCCGGCAGCGCTCCTCGCCCAGGGGTTCGGTGGTGATGATATAGCTCGTCACCGGCATGACCCGGCCATAGAGCGGCTTCACCGTCCGTCCCAGATAGCCATTGCCGCCGATGATCATATAGGCGGCGGAAACCTTGCCCGCCGCCGTGCGCGCCCAGGGCTTGTTGCCGGTGTCCACCTCAATGACCGGCGACTGCGTATGGATCACCGCGCCATGGCCCTGCGCCGCCGCCGCCAGACCCAGTTGATAATTCAGCGTGTGGAAATGCCCGGCCCGCGGCTCGCGCAGCGCGCCATGGTAAAGCGACGTGGCCAGCTTGGCCCGCAGCTCCGGCCCGTCCAGCACCTCGCAGCCCTCATAGCCCAGATCGTCCATTTCCTCCTTCCACTGAAAGAGGTCGTGCATATGCGTGGCCTTGGGAATGGCGTGCAGATAGCCCCACTGCAAGCCGCAGTCGATCTTGTAGTCGGCAATGCGCTGCTCGATCAGGGTCTTGGATTCCTCCGCCAGCCGGAAGGCCTTCCGCGCATCGGCCTTGCCCAGTTGCGCCTCCACCCGGTGCTGGCCGGAGGAAAAGCCGGTGCAGATCTGCCCGCCGTTGCGCCCCGAGGCGCCATGGCCCACCGCGCCCGCCTCCAGCACCACCACCTTGTAGCCCGCCTTGGCCAGTTCCAGCGCGGCGGAAAGCCCGGTAAAGCCCGCCCCGATGATGCAGACATCGCAACTGACATCACCCCCGAGCGGCGTGGTGGTGAGCGTCCGGTTGGCCGTGGCCTGGTAATAGGAGGGAGCGACAAGGGAATTTGCCATGATGGGCAGACTCTACCGGCCCCCCTTTCCCTCGGTCAAGGCGGCGGGCTAAGATGCCGCGCGTGCAACAACCCTTCAGGGCATCATGGCTAATACCAAATTTGAGGAATTCATTACGTCCCGGCGGATCACTGAAATCGAGTGCCTCGTGGCCGACATGTCGGGCACGGCGCGCGGCAAGATCCTCCCCCCCAAGAAATTCCTGAAGGGCCAGAAGAGCCGGGGCCTGCGCATCCCCGAGGAAATCTTCACCCTCACCATCAATGGCCGCTATGTGCAGGAAACCGAGGCCGTCTCCGACAGCGCCATCGACGTTTACATGGACCCCGACTTTGAAACCACGCGGCTCGTTCCCTGGTATCAGGAACCCACGGCGCAGGTCATCTGCGATGCGTTTCACCTGAATGACGAGCCGGTGGAAATTTCCCCGCGCCATGTGCTGAAGCGGGTGCTGGCGCTCTACAAGGAAAAGGGCTGGCGGCCCGTGGTGGCCCCGGAGCTTGAATTCTATCTGGTGAAAAAAAACCTCGACCCCGACTATCCGCTGGAGGCGGCGGTGGGGCGCTCGGGCCGCAAGGAACCGGGCGGCCAGGCCTATGGCATCGACGCCGCCAATGACTTCGACCCCATCGTCGAGGACATCTACGACTATTGCGAGGCCCAGGAGCTGGACGTGGACACCCTCTCCCACGAATCCGGCCCGGCCCAGCTTGAGATCAACTTCAACCACGGCGACCCGCTGGAACTGGCCGATCAGGTCTTCCTGTTCAAGCGCACCGTGCGTCAGGCGGCGCTCAAGCACGACATGTATGCCACCTTCATGGCCAAGCCGCACGAAACCGAACCGGGCTCGGCCATGCATATCCACCAGTCGGTCATGGACATGAAGACCGGCAAGAACATTTTCTCCGGGCGCGACGGCAAGCCCTCCAAGGTGTTCCTGAACCACATCGGCGGCTTGCAGCGCTACATGGCGGCGGCCCTGCCGCTCATGGCGCCCAACGTCAATTCCTACCGTCGCCTGGTGCCGGAGTCGGACGCCCCCACCAATGTCCACTGGGCCATCGACAACCGCACCGTCTCGCTCCGCGTGCCGTCCTCGGACGCCTCCAACATGCGCATCGAAAACCGCGTGCCGGGGGCCGACGCCAACCCCTATCTGGTCATGGCGGCAACCCTGGCCTGCGGCTACCTCGGCATGACCGAGCGCATCAAGCCCTCCGATCCCGTCACCGGCTCGGCCTATCGCTATGCCCACACGCTGCCCATCAACCTCGACGAGGCTCTCGACAAGTTGAATTACACCAAGTCGCTGAAGAAGGTTCTCGGCGAAAAATTCGTCGAGGCCTATCAGGACGTGAAGTTCGAGGAGATGCAGCATTACCGCCGCGTCATCTCCTCCTGGGAGCGGGAATTCCTTCTCCTGAACGTGTGACGCAGAAGGCTGTCAAAAGGAATGAATCACGCTAATCTCGGGCGGTTTTTGCTGCCGGAGACTTCATGCCGCGTCTGATCCGCCCCGTCCTGCTGCGCCTCATGCTGGCGCTGGTGCTGCTGCTGCCGCTGGCGGCGGGCCGGGCCATGGCCGCGAGCGAGGCCGAGGTGCGCGCCGCGCTCACGGAAATGCTCACCGGGCCGGACCGTCTGGCGCTCCCCATCGAGCGCATCCGCGCCGCGCTCAAGTCCTACTACGTGGACAATCGCGGGCCCCTCTACTGGTCCGACACCGCGCGCATGGACAAGCTCATCGCGCGTCTTGAGCAGGCCGAATATGACGGCCTGAACCCCGCCGATTATCCCGCCGGGCAACTGGCGGAACTGCGCGACACCATGGACTTCGCCGACGCCTATCGCGCCGCCGAGGCCGAACTTTATTTCGACGCCTTCCTGGTGGCCTATGGCGCGGACCTGAAGATTGGCCGCGTGGCGCCGCAGAAGGTGGATCCCCATCTCTTCCGCAGCCGCAAGACCATCGACGTGCTGCGCCTGCTGTCGGGCCTTGGCAAACAGCCGGACCCCGCCGCCTACCTCACGGCCATGGAGCCGAAGAACCCGCACTATCAGGCGCTGAAGAAAATCCTGCGCGCCTACATCCGCCTGGCCCAGTCCGGCAGCAACCCGGCCATCGCGGCAGGCGCCACGGTCAAGCCCGGCGGCAGCGACCCCCGCATGGCGCAAATCCGCGCCCTGCTGGCACTCACCGGCGACTATGCCGGTCCGCCCTCGGCCTCCGCCACCTATGACGCGGCCCTCGCCAAGGCTGTCATCAATTTTCAGGCCCGCCACGGTCTGGAGGCCAAGGGCCTCATCGGCAAGCAAACCATTCTGGCGCTCAATGTGCCGCCCGCTGAGCGCAAGCGCCAGATCACCTTGAACATGGAGCGCTGGCGCTGGCTGCCCGATGATCTCGGGGCCGAGCATCTTCTGGTGAACATCGCGGGCTACGAATTGAACTTCGTGCAGCAGGGCCAGGTGTCGGACAATATGAACGTGGTGGTGGGGGCGGTTGCCACCCAGACGCCGGAATTCTCCGACCAGATGGAATATGTCGATCTCAACCCCACCTGGACCGTGCCCTACACCATCGCCACCAAGGAGATGCTGCCCAGGCTGAAGGCGAACCCCTACGCCTATGCCGCTGAATACGACATCTTCGTCAACGGCAAGCTGGCAAGCTGGGCGGGCATCACCTGGGCCAATTACGGGACCGGGGCCTTCCCATTCACCTTCCGCCAGAAGCCGGGGCCGACCAATGCGCTGGGCCGGGTGAAGTTCATGTTCCCCAACAAGCACAACATCTATCATCACGACACGCCGGCGCGCGACAAGTTCGCCTTCACCACGCGCGCCTTCAGCCATGGCTGCATCCGCCTGTCGCGGCCCATCGATCTTGCCTACGATCTCATTGCCCGCCTGCCGGGCTGGAGCCGCGAGCGCATCGACGCCGTGCTCGCCTCCGGCATCACCACGCGCGTCAGCCTGCCCACGCCCATTCCGGTGCATCTCGTCTATGCCACGGCCTTCAAGGGCGCGCGCGGCGTCGAATTCCGTCCGGACATTTATGGCCGCGACCGCAAACTTTCCCTTGCCCTCTTCGGCCGCGTACCGGGGTGAGGCGCGACGGTTCGTAGGACCGGCAAATCGATCCGGTGGATCGATTTGAGCACCGAACGCCCGGAGCGCGAGCGGAGGGCCGGCGGCGGGCGACCTATGCGAAGCGCGGTGGCGCTTCGCCGCCCGCCGAACGCGCGCATCCGGCGTCGTTGCTCCGCCAGTCCCCCAATACCTCTCCATGGCCGGGCTTGACCCGGCCATCCAGTCACTCATGGCAAAAAATTCACGCCGTCTTCAACTGCCCGAAGGCCGAGAGCGCCTGACGCGACGAGCGGACGTGGAGCAGGGCCGGACCCTTTTCCGCCAGAAACGCCTGCACCATGGCCTCCACATCGCCGCCCATCTCCAGCCGGAAGACGCGCAGCCCGAAGCTCTCGCCCCATTGGGTGAAGTCCGGGTTGGTCAGCATGGTGCCGGACACCCGGCCCGGAAACTCGCGCTCCTGATGGGTGCGGATGGTGCCATAGATGCCATTGTCCGACAGCACGATCTTCGGCGCCGCGCCATATTGCATGGCGGTGGCGATCTCCTGCCCGGTCATCAGCACACCGCCATCGCCCACGAAGCAGATGGCCGTGCGCTCCGGCTGCACGATGGCCGCCGCCACCGCCGAAGGCACGCCAAAGCCCATGGCCCCGGCAATGGCACCCAGCAGGGTGTTGGCGGGCGTCATGGTCCAGTGCCGGTGCACCCAGCTCGACATGTTGCCCGCGTCCGTGGTGATGACGGCCGTGGCGGGCGCATGCCGGGCCAGCGCGGCCACCACCGTGCCGAAGTCCACGCCGTCCGTGGGGTTCACCGGCGTGAAGGCGCGGAACTCGGCGATGAAGCTGGACAGGCGCGAGATCCACGCCTCGCGCGCCGAGGACACCACCCGCGCATCCTGCCCCAGCGCCTGCAAGACCGCCACGGGATCAGCCACCAGCCCCAGCTCGGTGCGCGACACCTTGCCGATGGGCTTGCCGTCGCCATAAATGTGGATGACCGGCTGGTCCGGCTCGCCGGCGCGCGGCAGGGTGTAGTTCAGGCTGCCGATATCACCCAGCCGGGTGCCCACCGCGATGATGAGATCGGCCTCCGCCAGGATCTTCCGGTGCGCCGGGGGATTGCCGAAGCCCAGGTGTCCGGCATAAAGCGCGGAAGCGTTGTCAAACACATCCTGATTTTTCCACGAGCAGGCCACGGGGATGCGCTGGCCCTCGGCAAAGCGTTGCAGAGCCGCGGCCCCCTTGGCCCCGCGCAAGGCGGCACCGGCAATGACGAGGGGCCGTTCCGCCCGGTCGATCATGGCCTGCAGGCGGGTCAGGTCGTCGAGACTGTAATGTGCCCGCGCCACGGGAAAGACCAGCGCCGCCACCTCGTCCACCACATCGCCCAGCATGTCTTCCAGAAGCGAGATGACCACCGGCCCCGGCTGGCCCTCGGCGGCCAGGCGGAAGGCGCGCGCCATGACCTCCACCAGCTTCGCGCCATCGGCAGGCTCCCACACGCCCTTGGCCATGGCACCGAAGAACTGAGTGTAATCCACCTCCTGAAACGCCCCGCGCCCGCGTTCCTCGCGTGACACCTGGCCCACCAGGAAGATGACCGGCACGGCATCCTGCTCGGCCACATGCACGGCAATGGCGGCATTGGTGGCGCCCGGCCCGCGGCTCACGGCGCAGACCGTGGGCCTTCCCGTCAGCTTGGCCTCGGCCACCGCCATGAAGCCCGCGCCGCCCTCATGGCGGCAGACGATGACCTCGATGCCGCTGCCGTGCAGCGCGTCGAGCAGCGTCAGATAGCTTTCCCCCGGCACGCAATAGACCCGCTGCACGCCATGGGCGGTGAGCGATCGGACAAGGGCATCGGCGGCACGCATCGGCATTTCTCCAGTTTCGGAGCCGATACATGCGCCACATCAACGCTCCCTGTCGAGGGCCAGTCCGGCGCTCAGGGCTGGCCAGCCTTGTCCAGCGCGGCAAGGGCGGCCTCGGCCTCCGTCACGCCAGCCGCCCTGGCCTTCTCATACCAGGTGCGCGCCTGGGCCTCGTCCGGCGTCAGGCCCTGCACCTTCAGGCGGATGAAGGTGGCGGGGTCATAGCTCTGGCCCAGTGCCAGCGCCGCCGCACCCGAACCCAGCGCTTCCGCCTTGCTCAGGAAGGGCCGGGCCGCCGCCAGATCGCCCGCCTCCAGCAGCATGCGCCCCTTCTGCACCAGACCTTCAGCCTCGGGCGAAGGTGCCGGCGCAGACGCCTCCGGGGTGGCGCTGGTCATGGCCAGCTTGCCGTCAGCCGGTTGTTCCGGCGGTCCGGCGGCGGGCGAGATCTGCACGCCGGGCGGATGCAGCGCCACCGTCATCTCCTGCATGGGGGCGGCCAATTCGCCGCTCTTGGCCTCCACCGCCGCCACCGACAGGCCGATCTCCGGTGTCGCCGCATCGGCCACCACCAGACTGGTCTTGCCGATGTCGGCAGCGGGCACCAGCCATTCGCCGCTGGCCATGCGCTGGCCCGCCGTCAGGCGCGCATCCTCCGGCACGCCCATGACCTTCAGGGCAATGGGCGTGGTCACATCGGAATCCCTGGCCACCAGCCCCAGCGGAATGGGATCACTGGCCGAACCTTCCACATCCTTCCCCAGCGCCGCCACGGTCTCCTCCGGCTTGGGCAAAGGGGTCAGGCTTTCCTCGGC
>CALMUW010000048.1 GCA_937872985.1 uncultured Alphaproteobacteria bacterium | reverse complement strand
CCAGCCCAAGGGTTCAAAACCCGCCCGCCGCACCGCCGCCATCACCGGATGTTCCGACACGTCTCCACCTTCCCGCGCGCCAGCGCCCGTGGCAGACTGTGCCGGGCCATCACAGGAATTGCAATGCGCCGCCGACCTCTCAACCGCCAAATCCGGCACAGCCGCCATGACTGAAGTGGTCGTGGTGGGCGGCGCCAACCTGGACGTGAAGGCGCATCTGCCGGCGGCTGCCGCCGCCGCCACCTCCAACCCCGGCGCGGTCAGCTTTGCCGCCGGGGGCGTGGGCCGCAACATCGCGCATAATCTGGCGCGCCTCGGCGTGGCCACCGCGCTCATCACCGTCTTCGGTAACGACGCCGCCGCTGATGCGCTGGCGGCGGAAACCCGCGAGGCCGAGGTTGATCTCTCCTACGCCATCCGCTCCGGGTTGCCCGGCGGCTCCTATGTGGCCCTGCTGGATGCGGCTGGTGAGTTGGTGACAGCGGTCAACGACATGCGGCTGATGGACACGCTGACGCCGGAACGCCTTGTGCCCGCGCGCGGCCTGCTGGACGAGGCGCGCCTCATCGTCGCCGACTGCAACATTCCCGAAGCAACCTTGATCCACCTGGCTCAGCACCATGGCCAGAAGCTTCTGGTGGAGCCGGTCTCCCTGCCCAAGGCGGGAAAACTGCTGGCGGCATTGGCGGCCCATCCGGTGCGCCTTGCCACGCCCAACCGCGCCCAGCTTGCCGCCCTTGCCGGCGACGCTGACATGGCCCGCGCCTGCACCCTGTTGCGGGGCATGGGCCTGACGGAAATCGTGGTCCACTGTGGTGCGGAGGGTGCCATCGTCGCCACCGCCTCCGGCATCACCACCCTGCCGCCCCTGCCGCCTGCCCATATCGCCGATGTCACCGGCGCGGGCGATGCCGCAGTGGCGGGCCTGGTCTTCGGCCTTGTCCGTGGACGGACGATTATGGACGCTGCCGGCCTCGGCCAGGCGGCGGCGGGTCTCGTCCTCGCCTCCGACCGCTCGACGCTTTCTGAACTCAACCCCGCGCGCCTTTATGAACGCGCCGACCTTGCCCCATGAGTGTGCCATGAAGAATTTTCTCGCCATCGCCCCGGAAGTCGCCGCCGCCCTGGCGGCCAAGCGCCCCGTGGTGGCGCTGGAATCCACCATCATCGCCCACGGCATGCCCTTCCCGCAGAACCTGGAAATGGCGCGCACGGTGGAACAGGTGGTGCGCGCCGGCGGGGCAACCCCTGCCACCATCGCCGTGGTGGCGGGCAGGCTTTGCGTCGGCCTTGATGACGCGGTGCTCTCCCGCTTTGCCGAAGAGGGGCCGCACATCACCAAGGTCTCGGTGCGCGATCTGCCCTTCGTCGTGGCGCGGAAAATGATGGGGGCCACCACGGTCGCTTCCACCATGCGCATTGCCGCCATGGCGGGCATCAGGGTATTCGCCACCGGCGGCATCGGCGGGGTTCATCGCGGGGCCGACAAGAGCTTCGACATTTCCGCCGACCTTCAGGAATTCGCCGAAAGCAATGTGGCGGTGGTGACGGCGGGGGCCAAGGCCATCCTCGATCTCGGCCTCACGCTGGAGGTGCTGGAAAGCCTTGGCGTTCCCGTCGTGGGCTACGGCACCGATGAATTCCCGGCCTTCTATTCGCGCACCTCCGGCCACGCCGTGCCGCTGCGCTGCGACACGGCGGCGGAAGTGGCGGCACTGATGCAGGCCAAGTGGGCCATGGGCCTCAAGGGCGGCGTGGTGGTGGCCAACCCCATTCCGCAGCATGCCGAAATCCCGGCGTCGGAAATCAACCCGCTCATCGAACAGGCGGTGAGCGAGGCGGAGACATGCGGCATCCACGGCAAGGAGGTCACGCCCTTCCTTCTGAAACGGCTTTCCGAAATCACCTCGGGCCGCTCACTCGCCGCCAACATCGCCCTCGTGCTGAACAACGCAAAGCTTGCCGCCGCCATGGCGAACTCCCTCTCTCCGCTTGCGGGTTGAGGGGTGGGGCCCATGGCGTCAGCCATGGGAGGGTGAGGGGCAAACCATGCGCGGACCAAACGAAAAATCCACTACCCGCGCCCGCGCTCTTCGCCGCGCAGGAACGGCAGCGGAGAATATTCTCTGGTCCCACCTGCGCAATCGTCAGCTTGATGGCCACAAGTTCACCCGGCAGGAACCCATCGGCCCCTTCATCGCCGACTTCTGTTGCCGTGCGCAGGGACTTGTCATTGAGATTGACGGGCCAACGCACGATACAATCGAAGCGCAGGTGCACGATATGAAGCGCAGCGCCTTCCTTGCCACCCATGGCCATCGTGTCATCCGTTTCAGCAATGAACAGATCATGGGTGAGCTTTCGCCGGTGCTGGACGCCATTCGTGCCGCGTTGAAATAGCCCCTCACCCTCCCGTCTCACTACGTTCGCCGGGCCCCAACCCTCTCCCCATGGACATGGGGAGAGGGAATAGGGGGGAAGCGCTGATATTTCCCTCTCCCCGCCTGCGGGGAGAGGGTTGGGGCCCATGGCTTCAGCCATGGGAGGGTGAGGGGAGATAAAGGCACTGATATTTCCCTCTCCCCGCCTGCGGGGAGAGGGTTGGGGCCCAATGAGCGCAGCGAATTGGGAGGGTGAGGGGCCTCTTACCTGCACGCCCCGCTGCTCTTGCGCTTCAGCAGAAACACCCGGTGCTCGGCGTCCTCCGCCACCTCGCGGGAGTCGTCCTCGTCACCGAAGCGGATATAGCCTTCGTTGGTGATCTTCACGCCATCGGCGGTTTCATCGACATGGAATGAGCCGCCGTCCTCCTCCACGAAGCAGCGCTGGTTGGCGCTGCATTCCAAAGGTTGCGTCGCCATCACCCGGCCATTGCGAAACTTCGCCCACAGGCTGTCGGCCCTGTCCGATTCGATGTCCGTGGTCAGCCCGATCTGCAAGCGCATCATGGTGACCACTTGCTCCCGGTGCTTCTTCAGATGTGCAGCGTCATAGACCCGCTCATAGCAGCCCTTGATCTCGGCAAGGGCGGGACTGGCAAGACCAGCAATGATGAGGAGAGAGAGGATCAGCCCTTTCATGCCTGCCAGCCTATGACCGGCGGGCCGACCCCGCAAGGGGACTAGCCCCGCCGCCGTCTCCGCCTTTCGCCGCCGCCATCATCGGGCGGCGTGATGCTGCGCGGGGCGGGCAGGGTCACCACCTTGGCCAGTTCGGCAAAGACGGCGGTCTTGTGCGGAATGGCCATGGCCTCCACGAAGTGCTGCTGGAACTTCGGCTCCACCGCCGTTTCGATCTTCTCGATTTTCCGCACCACGCGCTCGATTTCGTCGCGCGCCGCCGCGTTGAGAAGCGCGATGCGCGCTCCCGTGCCGGCCGCATTGCCCGCCGAGCGCACATGGGCCAGCGCACAATCCGGGATCAGCCCCAGCACCATGGCGTATTTCACATCGATGTGGCTGCCGAAGGCTCCGGCCAGCCTGATGCGATCCACCTGGTCCACCCCCAGCCGGTCCATGAGCAGGCGCACGCCCGCATAGAGCGCGGCCTTGGCCAGTTGTATGGCGCGAATGTCATTCTGCGTGACAGTGATGCGTGGCGCCCCCTCGCGCACGACATAGCGGAAGGTGCGGCCATCGGCCTCGACGCGCGGATTGCGCGCCGCCATGGCGCCGTCCACCAGCCCGTCCTGATTGATGATGCCCGACAGGAACATCTCCGCCACCACCTCGATGATGCCGGAACCGCAAATGCCCGTGACCCCCGTGGCCGCCACCGCCTCTTCGAAGCCCGGCTCATCCGACCACAGATCGGAACCGATCACCTTGTAGCGCGGATCCAGTGTATGGGCGTTAATGCGCACCCGCTCGATGGCCCCTGGCGCCGCGCGCTGGCCGGAGGAAATCTGCGCCCCCTCGAAGGCTGGCCCCGTGGGCGACGAACAGGCCAGCAGACGCTGCCGGTTGCCCAGCACGATCTCGGCGTTGGTGCCCACGTCGACGACCAGCATCAGCTCGTCGCTGTCCTGCGGCGCTTCCGACAGGACCACGCCCGCCGTGTCCGCGCCCACATGGCCCGCGATGCAGGGCAGCACATAGGCCAGCGCCCCCGGCGCCAGCTTCAGGTCAAGCGCGCGCGCGGGCAGGGTCTGGGCCAGCCCCGTGGCCAGCGCAAAGGGCGCGCCCCCCAGCTCGGTAGGGTCGAGGCCAAGGAACAGGTGATGCATGACGGGATTGCCCACCAGCGTCACTTCCACAATGTCGGTCGCCGGAACATCGGCTTCCTTCGCCACCTCGGCGGCCAGCCGGTTCAGCGCCTCGCGCACCGCCGCGGTCATCTCGCGGTCGCCGCCGGGATGCATCATCACATAGGAGACGCGGCTCATCAGGTCTTCGCCGAAGCGGATCTGCGGGTTCATCATCCCGGCCGAGGCCAGCACCGCGCCATCCACCAGCGAGGTCAGGTGCGCCGCGATGGTGGTGGATCCCACATCGATGGCAAGCCCGGTGAGCCGGTCATGGAAGCCCGGCCAGATGGCGGTGATGCGCGGCCCCCCGCCATTCCGCGTGTTCACCGCGCAGGTCACCTGCCAGTTGCCCTTGCGCAGGGTCTTTTGCACTTCGGCAATCACGGCAAGATCAGCCGTGGCCCCCGTGATGTTCCACTGTGCCTCCAGCGCCGCCAGCACCCGCTCCAGATCGGAGGAGGGCTTGTGCATGTCCGGCTCTTCCACCGTGATGAAATGCAGCCGCGTCGCCGGATCCATGGCGATGGCGCGCACCTCGGCGCTCTTGCGCACCACCTGCCGGTGCACCTGGCTTTCAGCCGGCACGTCGATGACCAGATCGCCCTCGATCTTCATCTGGCACGACAGCCGCCGTTCCGGGGCCAGCCCGCGCAGCTTGTCGTAGCGGTGTTCCACCTCGCTCCGTCCCGAAGCGTGGCCTGCCTCGGACGTGATGCCGTGCTTGGCAAAATTTCCCACCGCATGGATCACCTGACAGCGCCCGCAGATGGCCCGGCCGCCGCAGACGGAATCAATGTCCACCCCCAGCGCCCGCGCCGCGGACAGCACGGTCGTGCCCCTGGCAAAGCGCCCGCGCTTGCCCGAGGGCGTGAAGACGATGAGCGGGTTCTCTTGGGTCATGGCCGGATCATAGCGCAGCATGAGAGAGGGCGAGAGCGTATTTGCGACACGTCACAAGCTTACGCCTGCCGGCTTCACCCCTTGCCCGGTTTCACCTTGCCCGTGGTCAGGCCGTCGCCACCGAACACCAGCGTGTTGCCGCCCGTTTCCAGCGCCTGAATGAGCCGTGCCTGCAACAGGCCGGGATTGCCTTCGAACAGCCGCCCGGTATTGGCCAGGTTGCGCAGCACCGCCTGCTCGCCCCGGGCCTTCTCCAGGGCGCGCTGGGTTTCCTTCTGTGCCTGCACCACCCCGGCCATGGCGCGCTTGAGGTCGGCCGGCAGCATGATGTCACGGACGGCCAGATCGTTCAGTTCCAGACCCATGGCCGCTGCCCTGGGCTGAACCGCCGCCACAACCGCCGTGGCAATGGCATCGCGGGCCAGCAACACCTCGTCCACCGGTCGCCTGGAGACGTCGTCACGCACCGCAAGCTGCAGGGCAAGGTAGAGGTCGCCGTGGCTGTCGCGCGTGTCATGATAGGCCTTGACCACATCGACCGGGTGGACCTGCCCCACCAGCGACAGCCGGATGGGAATATGGTCCGATGTGGTGATCTCCTGGCCGCCGACGGTCATCATGGTGGGGCGTGTGTCGTGCACATCGAGCCGGGTTCGCTCGCCGAACAGGCGATGCCGCCCCGCCGCCGCCGTGCCACTCAGGACGCCGTTGCGATAGACCAGCGCCGTCTCATAGTCATGGACCGTGACGACGGTGCTGGCGCGCCAGGCCAGCAGCGCGGCAAGAATAGTCACCACCGCGCCAGCCACCAGAAATCCCACAATATCCATCATGCCATCACGATCCTGAAGAGCGGCGCACGCGGCAGGCCATCGCGGACAGGGGAGGTCTTGACCTGCAAGCCTGTGGTGCGATTGGAACTGAATCCCGGCCGGCCGCGTGCGCCCTTTTCAACCTGAATGAATGGGAATCGAACCCAGCCGCAGTCCTAGGCGCGCCCGCTCCACAACCGTGTCCCAGGCCGCATTCGTGCGGCGCGCGCGACTATAGGTGCCGCTGACTGCCGTGGCAAGTTCAGCGCCGCCGCCGCCGTTCCTCGCGCGCCTTGCGCCGGGCTTCCAGCTCTTCCGCCGTGGGCGCGACCTCGCCGGGGGGCAGGGCCGCCGCCGCCGGGGCCATGTCGCGGAAGCGGTTGGTCCAGAAGCGGCAATGGGCATCCGTGCCGTTCAGAACATTGGCGCCATAGATGGCGTGCATGTCCTCGTCGTGCATGGGGTTCATGATGGCCGATGTCATGCCGTGGCTGGCCGCCATGGCCAGGAAATAGCCGGTGAGCGCCCGCCGGTTCGGCATGCCGAAGGAAATGTTGGAGGCCCCGCAGGTAGTGTTCACCTTCAATTCCTCGCGCAGGCGCCGCACCAGGCGGAACACGTGCTGGCCCGCCGTGCCCATGGCGCCGATGGGCATGACCAGCGGATCGACCACGATGTCATGCGGCTTTATGCCGAAGTCGGCGGCCCGCTCCACGATCTTCTTCGCCACGGCGAAGCGCACGTCAGGGTCTTCGGAAATGCCCGTCTCGTCGTTGGAGATGGCCACCACCGGCACATTGTATTTGGCGATGAGCGGCAGGATGGCTTCCAGCTTCTCCTCCTCGCCGGTCACCGAGTTGACCAGCGGACGGCCCTTGGTCACTTCCAGCGCGGCCTTCAGCGCGGCGGAGACGGAGGAGTCGATGCAGATGGGCAGGTCCGAGTTGGCCTGCACGATGGCCAGCGTCTGGCACAGCAGCGGCGGTTCCGTCTCGTTCGGGTTGACGGCGGTGACCCCGGCGTTGACGTCGAGGATATGAGCGCCCGCCGCGGTCTGGCTCAGCGCGTCCTTGATGACGGTTTCGAAGTTTCCGGCCTGCATTTCGGCGGCCAGTTTCTTGCGGCCCGTGGGGTTGATGCGCTCACCGATGACGGTGAAGGGCTTGTCGAAGCCGATGATGTGCTCGCGCTTGGCCGAGGCAACGATGGTGTGGGTCATGGCGTTTCCTTGCCCCCCTGGGCGGTGAGTGTCTTCAGCGTATCGTCGTCATAGCGGGATTCGATCTCGGCCACAGCCCGGTCCGCCGCCGCCGCCAGGTCGCCCGCGACCTCGCGGGCCTCGCCGCGCCGCCATTCCGCCAGATAGGCGTCGGTGCCGATGGCCCCCGCCTTCATGGCCGCCAGGTCGATGGCCTCCTGAAAGCGCGGGCCCAGCAGTCGCTTTTCCTCGCGCCGGCCTTCCCGCACGGAAAGGGCCGAGGGAATGTCACGCCAATAGGTGAGGATGAGCCGGGCCATGGCCCCTTATGCAATGGTTCAAAAACGGCGTATAGCCTGAAAGCGACACAGGCCTGGAAAATCGGATCAATCGTCCATTTCGTCTGTCTTCAGGCGCAGGGCATAGCGCACGATCAGATACATGATGCCCAGCAGCACCGCCGACGCCACCCATTCCAGAAACTCCAGCGGCGGCGGCAGGGTTGATTGCACCGGCATGGTGATGAGCTTGCGCAGGATGACCACGATGGCCACCTCCACGAAGGTGTCCACATTCAGCGGATGGCCCTTCATGTAGCGGATTTCGGCGGTGATCAGCGCCGATACGGTCCACAGCAGCATCAGTGACCCCAGCCCGTGCAGGAAGCCCTGGGCCAGGTTGTCATGGCTGAGGCTGGTCCAGACATCGCTGATGAACAACCAGGTGAAAAGCAGCACCGAGGCCGCCAGCGCCAGCCCCAGAACCACATGGGCAAAGCCGTTGAGCCAGGTCATGGCATGCAGCGCGATGGTGTTCACATGGCGCAGCGCCACGGGCAGGGAAGGATCCTGGGTCAGGTCTTGCTTGTCGTTCATGGTCGCGGTCCTCCAGCCTCATATTGGCCTGAGTCTGGGGGCAGGGCCAATGCCGCCCGCCCCGCCAAAAAGGCGCAGCGGCGCAGGCAAAAAGGCCCGGGCGGAAACCCGGGCCGTAAAAACGACATGAGACAGATGGGCCGGTCAGCCCTGATTCTTTGTCACCGCCCCATAGATGCCCAGCACCACCATGGCGCCGATGATGGAGGCGATCCAGCCGGCGCCCTGATTGGCTCCGTACCAGCCCATGAACTGGCCGAAATAACTGGCGGCGATGGCGCCAACGACACCCAGCAGCGCCGTCATGATGAAGCCCTGCGGCTCGTTCTTGCCGGGCATGAGGAACTTGGCGATGATGCCGACGACCAGACCAAAAATGATGGTGGAAAGAAAGCCCATGGGATGCCTCCTGTGTTCCGGGTATGAAAATATAGCATCCCGCCGCCTGCCCCCGCAATGCCGCTCTTGTAATGGAACAATTACGCGCCATATGTCTTTTCCGGCTTGAGCCCAAGCATTCAAGGAGATCCTGATATGGTGAAGAACCCGTCGTCGTCCATGCCGTCCCTCGCGGCCCTTCTCGGCCTCGTCGCCGTTGCCGGTTACAAGAACCGCGACAAGATCGGCGACTTCATCAAGACCATGACGGCGGGCGCTGCCCCGTCCGGTTCCGCCAGCACCACCGCCGGGCAGGCGCCCAGCGGCGGCCTTGGCGATCTGGTGGATTCCTTCCGCACCAAGGGCCTGGGCGACATCGTGGATAGCTGGGTCGGCACCGGTGCCAACAAGCCCGTCAGCGAAACCCAGATGTCCCAGGGCATCGATACCAGCATCATCGACGCGCTGGCGGCCCAGACCGGCCTGTCGCGTGAGGAATTGCTGAAGCGTCTGGCGCAGGTCTTGCCGCAGGTCGTCGATGGCATGACGCCCCAGGGCCGCATGCCCGGCTGATTGCCCTGACCATTGATGACTGCGCGCCCCGCCCGCACGGACGGGGCGTTTTGCTTCAGCCCACCGTGCCGTCGCGGCGCAGCGCCTTGATCTGGTCCGGCGACAGGCCCAGCACCTGCCCCAACACCCGGTCCGTATCGGCGCCCAGTTGCGGCGGGGCCTTGTCGTACACCACCGGCGTTTCCGAAAAGCGGATGGGATTGGCCACCCCCGGCACCACGGTGCCGTCTTCCCGCGTCAATTCCACCTTGAGGCCGCGCGCCTTCACCTGCGGATCGGCAAAGACCTGATCCAGCGTGTTGATGGGGCCGCAGGGAATGGCGGCTGCCTCCAGTGCGGCCACCCAGGCGGCTGTCGTCTTCCTTGCCATGGGCGGCTGGAGCAGGGGGATCAGGGCCGCGCGATTTTCCACCCGCGCCCGGTTGCTGGCGAAGCGCGCATCATCCGCCAGCTCCGGCACACCGATGAGAGCGCAATACTCCCGGAACTGCCGGTCATTGCCCACCGCCACGATGATGTAGCCATCGCCGGTGGCGAAGGTCTGATAGGGCACGATGTTGGGATGGGCGTTACCAAGCCGCGTCGGCGCCCTGCCGCTCACCAGATAGTTGAGGGCCTGATTGGCCAGCACGGCAACCTGGGAATCGAGCAGCGCCAGATCGAGATACTGTCCCTGGCCCGTGCGCTCGCGGTGAAACAAGGCGGCGGTGATGCCGATGACCGCGTGCAGCCCGGTGAAGATGTCGGCAAAGGCCACGCCCACCTTCATGGGTTCCGCCCCCGGCGCGCCATCGGGCTGGCCGGTGATCGACATTATGCCGCCCATGCCCTGGATCATGAAGTCGTAGCCCGCGCGCCTGGCATAGGGACCATCCTGGCCGAAGCCGGTGATGGAACAATAGATCAGGCGCGGGTTCACCTGCTTCAGGCTGTCATGGTCGAGGCCGTATTTCTTCAGGCCGCCGACCTTGAAGTTCTCGATCACCACGTCCGCTGTCGCGGCAAGCTGGCGGATCAACTGCTGCCCGTCAGCCCTTGCCATGTCGATGGCCACCGAGTGCTTGCCCCGGTTGGCCGACTGGAAATAGGCCGCGTCGCCCCTCGTGCCGTCGCCGTTGGTGACAAAGGGCGGCCCCCAGCCGCGCGTGTCGTCGCCTTCGCCGGGCTTCTCGATCTTGATGACCTCCGCGCCGAAATCGGCCAGCATCTGCGTCGCCCAGGGCCCCGCCAGCACCCGCGACAGATCAAGCACCCGGATATTCGCCAAAGGACCGCTCACCGCCCAACTCCGCCTTGCATTTCAGCCGGCGAGAGACTGCCATAGGCTCTGGTCCACCGCCACGCCCATCTGTTGGGCCAGTTGCAGTTTCTCGGTGTAGGGGTTCTTGCTGCGCTCGCCGCCCAGCGCGAAGGCGGGATCAATGGGGCAGCCGATGGCCACGTTGATCTTGAGACTCTGCGGCACCAGGTAAAGCCCGTGGCGCACATTGCGCAGGAAAGCCCGGCCGTCGCGCGCCACCGCCGCCGCCACGGCAGGCGCAATGAACACGCAGGAAACATTGTCGAGATCAAGACCCATGGCATCGCGGCTGAGTGTCAGGACACGCCGCGCATCGCCAAGCGCCTCGGCGAGGGTCTTCAGCCCCGGATAATTGCAGGCCTCAAGGAACGCGCAGGAAGCCGCCGCCTCCTGCGCCACGTCGCGGGCCACGCCCGCCCGGCTGAGGGCGGCCAGGGCATGGGCTTCGATGTCGGCCAGAGTCTTCGGCATCACGTCTCCTTCTTCTCGCCCTTCTTGGCGGCGCGCAGGCGCGACTGGCGCAGCAGGCCCGCCGCCTCCACGATGGGGTAGCCGGCGGAGACGATGTGCGAGTTCACCCGGTGCAGGTCGCGGATCATGTCCACGAACAATGCGCTGCGCCGCAGCGAGGCCTTGCGCGCCGAACCGGAACCGGCGCGGAAGTGATCGTTCAGCACCTGGTTTTCCAGCGCCCGGAAATGATCCTTCTGGGCGATGAGGCGCTTCGCTCCTTCCACGTCGCGCGACGCCAGAACCCCTGTGGCCATGCGGATGTTGTCGTGGACGATGAGACAGAGATTGTCGAGCGAGGCCCTCTCCTCCGTGGTGAAGACCAGCCCCTCGCGGTCCTTGGCGCGGATGCGCTCGGCGAGATTGAGGTCGATGACATCGCCCGCGTGTTCGAGGTTCGACACATAAAGAGTGATCTCCAGCGCGCGGCGCGAATCCTCCGGCGTCAGCGGCTGTTGCGACAGGTCGAAGAGATAGGTCTGCACGGCGGTCTGATAGGCATTGAGCAGTTCGTCGAGCTTCACCAGCTCCTTCAGGCCCTCGACGCCGCCGCCGTTCAGCGATTTCAGCGCCACCGTGAACATGCGGTCCAGCACCTCGCTCATGCGCACCGTTTCCATCTGCGCATTGGACAGCGCCAGGGCGGGCGAGCCGAGGACCGAGGGATCAAGGTAGCGCGGCCGGGCCAGGGAATCCTCCGCTGCCGTTTCATCCGGCATGATGCGGTTCAAGAGCCGCTCCACCACCCGCACCAGCGGCAGGAAGGCCAGCCCCACCACGACGTTGAACGCCGTGTGAAAAGCGAGAGCCGCATTGGCCGCGCCCAGGTTCTGCGGCAGGGGCAGGGCCAGCAGGAAGCGTGCGCCCGCCAGCACCAGCACCGCCGCGATGCCACGGCACAAGAGGTTGGCAATGGGCAGGCGCAGCGCCGAGCGCGGCAGGGCCAGCGCCCCCATCACGGCGGGCAAGCCGCCGCCGAAGTTGATGCCGAGAATGAAATAGACCGCCGCTGCCATGTCCATGCTGCCGTTGGCGGCGAAGGAGGCGATGAGCAGCACGGCAGCCAGGGTGGAATGGAAGCTCCAGGCCATGATGGCGCCGATGAGGAAGGCCAGCACCGGCTCTGCCCCGATGGCCGCCAGCACCTGATGGAACAGCGTGGTGCCGGTGAGCGGCGTGGTGGCCGCCGAGATGAGCTTCAGCGCCAGCAGCATGAAGGCCAGCCCGATGAGAATGCGGCCCACGTTGTGCGGGCGGAATTCCGCGGCCCAACTGAAAATCACGAAGCCCGCGAACATCAGCAGCGGCCAGGCCCACAGCGCCCAGGACGTGCCCGAGGCAAAGACCGACGACACCACCGCCGAGCCGACATCGGCCCCCAGCAGCACGGCCAGTCCGAGCGCGGTGGAAATGGCGCCCGTGGCGGCGATGTTGGCGACGATGAGGGAGGTGGCCGTGCCGCTGCCGAGAATGGCGGTGGCGATGCCCCCCGCCAGAAAGGCCGACCAGCGCGATCCCAGGCGATGCTCGATGAAATAGCGCAGCCGCTCGCCCCAGGCGCGCATGACGCCGGTTCGCACCATGCGCACCCCCCAGAGCAGCAGCGCCACGCCGCCCAGCAGGTTGATGATGACCATGGTGCCTGAATTCAAGATGCGGCTCCGACCCGATTGCGAAACCGCGTTTCTAGCCGCTTTCGCCGCACGGCGGAACCGGCTGGCGCGGCATGGCCTGACGCTTCCGCGTCAGCGCGCCGGGCGCGCATCGTCAACCCCCAAAGCGCGAAAGGCATCGGCCACCGCATTGACCGCGGCATGGATGATGCCGGGTTCAAGCTGGCCCATGCTGGCCATGCGGAAGGAAAGGGGCAGGCCCGGCGCCCCCGCCATGAGGGCAAAGCCGCGCCGCCGCACCTCGCCGTCGAAGCGGGCAAAGTCAAAGGCCCGGTCGCCGGGCTGGCGAAAGGCCTGCACCAGCATGCCCATGCCCGGTCCTTGCAGCAGCGGCACAAAGCCCAGCGCCCGCATGCCCTGATCGAGCATCTCGGCATTGCGCCGGTAGCGGAAGGCCCGGGCCTCCACCCCGCCTTCGGCCGCCAGCAGGCCGAGGGCGGCATGGAGCGCCGCCAGTTGCGGCCCCGGAAGGGCGCAGCCCTCGCCCCCGGCCTGTGCCGCCGCCAGGGCGGGCAGATCCACCGCCCGGGCCGGGGCCTTGCTCTCCAGCGTCAGCAAGCGCTTCGGCACCATCACGAAACTCAGCCCCGCCGCGCTTTCCAGCGCGCCATCGGCCCGCGCCGCCAGCGCCATGATGCCCAAGTCAGCCATGTCCACCGGCAGCGCACCGAAGCCGGCCCCCATATCCACCATCAGGCTGCGGCCCCGGCGCTGCACCGCGCCGGCAATCTCCTTGAGCGGCGACAGCACGCCCGCATCCGGGCTGAAGGGCGCGCACCACACCTGGGTCACGCTCTTGTCCAGCGCCAGAAGGGCGTCCACCTCCGCCGCCGCCACCGGCTCCAGCGGCGAGGCGCGCAGGGTCAGGAAGGGCCGGCCCAGACCGTCGAGCAAGGCTGCCGCCTCCGCGCTCTCCCGGCTGTTGACGATCACCAGCGTCTTGGCCCGCTTGGAGGGCGAGGCCGTGAGCGCCAGCAGCGCCTCACGCGCCACCGCCGGTGGTCCCGGCACCAGCACAGAGACCTGCTCCGGCCCGGCCCCGGCCAACCGGGCCAGATCGCCCCCCGCCGCGGCGGCCATCCGCCTGAGGTCAGGGTCGGCCCCGTCCCAGTCGCCCAGTTGCGCCAGCCGCACGCCGCGCGCCGTGGTCACCGGCCCCGCCGTCAACAGCCAGGGCCGGTCCTCGGCTCCCGGCGGCCCGCGAAATCTGTCAATCCTGACCATGTTGTCCTTCAAGCCCTTGGCACCAGCCTAGCCCTTTGCCATCTGTGCGCAAGCAGTTCACGCGCCCTTGATTGCCGGGCGGCGGGCCACGATAATGGAGCACCGCCCCAGGAGGAGCAAACGGCATGTTGAGCACCATTCTCTTAAGCCTCGTCGCCATCGTCGGCGCCTATCTCGCCTATGCCTATAACGCGCTGGTCAAGAACAAGAACCTCGTGGCCGAGGGCTGGAGCGGCATCGACGTGCAACTGCGCCGCCGCGCCGATCTCATTCCCAATCTGGTGGAGACGGTGAAGGGCTATGCCGCCCACGAAGACAAGATCTTCCGCGACATCGCCGAACTGCGCGCCAGGAGCATGGGGGCCACCACGGTGGCCGAACAGGCCGAGGCCAGCAAGCAGTTGACCGCCGCCCTGGGCCGCCTCTTCGCCATTGCCGAGGCCTACCCGGAACTCAAGGCCGACGCCAACTTCCGCGACCTGCAACAGCAGCTCTCCGGCATCGAGGACGAGATCCAGTTGTCGCGCCGCTACTACAACGGCGCGGTCAGGAACCTCAACACCATGATCGAGAGCTTTCCCTCCAACCTGGTGGCCAATTTCTTCAACTTCACCAAGGCCGAGTTCTACGACATCGGCGATGCGGCGGCGCGCGAGGTGCCGAAGGTGAGCTTCAACAAGTGAAGGCCCTGTTGCGCGCCTTCGCTCTCGCGCTCCTGTGCTGGCTCGCGCTGGCGCAGGGCGCGTCGGCGCGCGAGGTCATCACCGATTTTCGCAGCGCGGTGACGATCGCGCCGGACGCGACACTCGATGTCACCGAGACCATCACCGTCAATGCCGAGGGCAACGCCATCAGGCGCGGCATCTTCCGCGACTTTCCCACCACCTATCAGGACCGCAACGGCTTGCGTTATCGCGTTGGCTTCGAGGTTCTGGACGTGCGCCGGGATGGCCGTGACGAACCCTTCAGCCTCGAAAGCCTGTCCAACGGCACCCGCATCCGCATCGGCAGTTCCAGTGTCATGCTCGATCCGGGGCCGCACACCTACCGCATCCATTACCGCACCACGCGCCAGATCGGCTATTTCAAGGACTATGACGAACTCTACTGGAACGTGACCGGCACCGGCTGGGACTTTCCCATCAGCCATGCCGCCGTCACCGTCCATCTGCCCGAAGGGGCCAGCGTCGGCCAGAATGCCGTCTATACCGGTCCCTTCGGCGGCAACACGGGTGCGGCCCGCGTGACCAATGCTAGCGGCACTGTCTTCGCCGCCGAAACCACGGGCGAACTGGCCCCCGGCGAAGGCTTCACCGTGGCCGTGGCCTTCCCCAAGGGTGTGGTGGCGGAACCCAGCGCCGCCGAACGCCAGATGGATACGGTGCGCGACAATCTCGGTCTTGGCGCACTGCTCGCCACGCTCGTTGCCGTTGCCGCCTGGTTCGGCTTTGCCTGGAATCGCGTGGGCCGCGATCCGCCCAAGGGCGTCATCATGCCGCTGTTCCGCCCGCCGGAGGGCATTGGCCCCTCGGCCCTGCGCTACATCTGGAAACAGAGCTATGACAACAAGGCCTTCGCCGCCGCCATTCTCGACATGGCGGTGAAGGGCCATCTCACCATCGAAGATTCCGACGACGGCTATGCCCTGATCCCGCACAAGTCCGACGCCCGGGGCAATTTCCGCGCCCGCGCCGGCGCGGCCCAGCCGCTCACCGCCGCCGAGGCCAGGCTTTATGCCGCCATGCCCAATTCCCGCCTCGATCTCGGCCAGGGCGAGGCCCTGCTGGTGCAGAGCCTGAAGAGCCAGTTGGGTGTCTGGCTCAAGGGCGAGTTTGAAGGCGCCATGTTCGTCAAGAACTTCGGCTGGTTCGTCATCGGCGCGCTCGTCTCGCTCATGGGATTGGTGGCCGCTGTCGCGCTGTCGCCGGACGGCAATGGCATTCCCGCCTTCTTCGTGGTCGGCTGGTCGGCCATCTGGTGGGGGGTCACGCTGCTCTTCTCGTGGAACCTGCTCAAGGGCCTCATTCAGGGCCGGGGCATCATGGGCCGCGTCTCCTCCATCTTCGGCCTCATGTTCATGCTGCCCTTCTTCATCGCCGGGGCCGCGGTGCCCGCCATATTCCTGTTCAATGGCGAATTGACCCGTGGCGCGCTCTTCATCCTCATCGGCGCGGTGCTGCTGGCACTGCTCAACCTGCTGTTTTATTTCCTGCTGCGCGCCCCCACCATCGCGGGCCGCAAGATGCTCGACCAGATCGAGGGCTTCCGCATGTATCTCACCACGGCGGAGGAGGAGCGCCTGAAGGCCATGAACCCGCCGGAAAAGACGCCGGAACTGTTCGAGCGCTATCTGCCCTATGCCATGGCGCTGGATTGCCAGACCGAGTGGACCGACAAGTTTGCCGCCGTGCTGGCCGCCGCCGCCGTGGCCGGGGCCGCGGCCCCCATCTGGTATCACGGCAACAACTGGAACTGGAACAATCCCGGCAGCATCGGCAACATCACCCACGGGCTCGATCGCGGCATCGCCGCCAGCGTGCCCGCGCCCACCTCGGCCCCCGGCGGCTTTTCCGGCTCGGGCGGCGGCGGCTTCTCCGGCGGCGGCGGTGGTGGCGGGGGCGGCGGCGGCTGGTAGGCCCAGAGCAACCTGACTTTTGATGGAATCAGCGAAAGTCAGACAAGTTGCTCACCATCAATAAGGTAGAGCGGTGGCTTTGATCCACTCAAAGCGCCAACCGCTCTAGAGCCTGCTGTTTTTTGACGGAATCTGGGATTCCCAAATCAGTGTAGTTCTGATTCAAGCTTCATGCTGGGCAGCGAGGCCAGCATGGATGACGCGACCCTACTCTGAAGATCTCCGTGAACGTGCGCTTCTGATGGCGGATCGTGGTGCCACGATCCGTGCGATTGGCGATGCGCTACAGATCAGCCCATCGTGTGTATCGAAGTGGAAGAAACTGCGGCGCGAGACGGGTGGCCTGAAACCTGGACAGATCGGCGGCCGGAAGAAGCGCGTTCTGTCTGGTTCCTGCGCGGCTTGGCTGCGCGAGCGGGTGGCGAGCGGGCCGATCACATTGCGCAGACTTACGGCGGAGCTGGCCGCTCGCGGCGTGAAGACGGATCGCCGCGCGGTCTGGACCTTCCTCAAGGCCGAAGGCCTGAGCTTCAAAAAAAACCGTGCTGCCGACGGAACAGTCTCGTCCGGATATCGCCCGCAAAAGGGCGCGCTGGAAAGCGCACCAGCACAAGATTGATGCCAAGCGCCTTGTCTTCCTCGATGAGACGTGGATCAAGACAAACATGGCGCCTTTGCGTGGATGGGGACCACGGGGGCATCGGCTGGAAGCCCATGTCCCCCATGGCCATTGGAAGACGCTGACCTTCATCGCCGCGCTCCGCCATGACCGCATCGATGCGCCATGGGTTATCGACGGCCCCATCAACGGCGATATGTTCACCGTCTACGTCCAGCACGTTCTTGTGCCGACCCTTGCCAAGGGCGACATCGTCATCCTCGACAACCTCGGCTCCCACAAAGGAGCGGCAGCCCGAAGAGCGATCCGCAGTGTTGGCGCACACATGATCTTCCTGCCGGCCTACAGCCCAGACCTCAATCCAATCGAGCAGGTCTTCGCCAAGCTCAAGCACCTCATGCGAGACGCCTCGCCACGAACCGTCGAAGAGACATGGCGAAAGGCAGGAATATTACTTGATCTCTTCAGCCCAAACGAATGCGCAAACTACCTGAAAAACTCAGGCTATGCTTCC
>CALMUW010000047.1 GCA_937872985.1 uncultured Alphaproteobacteria bacterium | reverse complement strand
CAACAACTACTTCCGAAACGCAGGTTACGCGTCAATATGAACCAGGGAGACTCTAATCGCGCGCTGCCGCGAGCAGTTTCTGCAATTGCGGCAGCAGGTCGGCATTGGCACCGACAAAGCCCGTGGCGGTGAGGGGGTTCGCCCCCTCGCCGAGCGGGGCCACGAAGCCGCCGGCCTCGCGGATGAGCAGAATGCCGGCCGCCACATCCCAGGGATGAAGGCCATGTGACCAGACGCCGTCCAGCCTGCCGGCTGCCACCCAGGCCATTTCGACGGCGGTGGAGCCCAGGGTGCGGATGCCCGAGGTTGCCTTCTGCATGGCCGCCAGTTCGGCGGCCTCATGGCGCGCCGGGGCGGCCCCACGGTGCGGCAGGGCGGTGGCGATGACCGCATCACCGAGGTCGCGACGGCCCGCCACGCGCAGGCGCCTGTTGTTCAGGAAGGCGCCCACGCCCTTCTCGGCGTGATAGATCTCATCCATGATCGGGTTATAGGTTACCGCGGCGACGATCTCGCCCTTGCGCTCCAGCGCGACGTTGAGCGCGACCAGCGGCAGGGCGTGGACGAAATTGGTGGTGCCGTCGATGGGGTCGACGATGAAGCGGTGGTCCGGATCGCTGCCCCTGGCCTCGCCGTCCTCCTCGCCTAGAAAGCCATAGGTCGGCCTGGCCTTGAGCAATTCTTCGCGCAGGATCTTTTCCACCCGCTTGTCGGCATTGGTGACGAAATTGCCCGGCCCCTTCACCGACACCTGCAGGTTTGCCACTTCGCCGAAGTCGCGCTGAACGCCGCGCGCCGCCTTGCGCACGGCGGCGATCATCACGGTCATGATGGGAGAGGAAGTCACGGATTTGTATCCTGCTGGTTGGCCGGGTCGCGGCTTAGCAGGGATGGCCGGGATTGGCTAGATGTGAGCTTTCAATAGGTTGCTCCAGGGTGCGGTTTGACCTGCGGGCAGGCTGGTTTCACCCACGGCCTGCGCTCTTCCGACACAGTCCCCTGCGGGATCATTTTCTCTACCATGGGGCCAGTCCGCTTTGGCGGTGGACGCGTGCGCCGAAGCGCCGTAAAGCGGTGTCCCGCAATCCGCCTTCCAGCGGATTCTGCAATCGCCCGCCGGTGCGGGCTCGTCGGTGATACGCATGGCGTATGAATATGCAAAGGTCGGCATCAGCGTCATCGACGCCGACCATGCGCGCCTGATCGACATTCTGGAAAAACTGGAAGACGCCCATGGCCGCGGCCACCGCCGCGTGGCAGCCCGTCTGCTGCGCGCCTTCCTGTCGGAATTTGACCGGCACTTCGAGGCCGAGACCCATGTGCTGCGCGACATGGGCTGCCGCACGCTGGACCGCCGCCATTCGGAATTCCTGACGTCGCGCTCGTGGATGGTGTCGCATCCGCTGGATGCGCGCGACCCGGAACAGGTGGGGCGCATCGTGGAATTTGCCCGCGCCTGGCTGTTCGACCACATTGCGCGCCAGGATGGCGCGGTGATCGACGAGGTGGTGCGGCGCAATCCCGGCAAGCGCCTGCTGAAGCGTCTGCGCCTCGGCATCATTCCGCTGCGCTGGCGGCTGTTGCTCATGGGGGCCATTCCGCTTGCCATCATGCTGGCCATGACGGCGATATTCCTGAACGGGCTGGTGGGGCGGCTGCATTCCACCCATCTGTTGCGCGACGTGGTGCAGATCGACATGCGCATCGGCAACCTGGTCTATGAGCTGCAGCAGGAAGCCAACGAAGCCATCATGGTGGTGGGCGCCCCGCGCCAGACCCGCCACAGCCTTGATGAACAGATCACCCGCACCAATGCCGCCATCGCCGATTTCCATGAGGCGGCTGTCAAGATGCGGGACGAGATCGTCGATCCTGCCGCGCTCGACGCCATCGACAATGCCGAAGCCTCGCTGGCGATCATCGGGCGCTCGCGCTCGGACGTGCAGACCGGCAGCTATGACGTTTACAGCACCATTGAATATTACGAGACCATCGTTTCCGACCTGATGACGGCGGTGCCGGTCATCACGCGCGGGCTGGATGCCTCCGATGTGACGCGGCGGGTCAATGGCTACACCTTCCTGATGAAGGCCATGGAACGCGGCGGCAGCGAGCGCATGCTGGGCACCTCGCTGCTCTCCGGGGTGATGGTCAATGTCACCACCCATGATCCCAAGTTCATCGGCCAACTGGCGACCGAGCAGGAAACCCTGGGCCGCACCTTCGCCTCCCTGTCCGAGGAGCGCGTGAGCAATGCCGTCGACGTGGCCATGGCCGTGTCGCCGATGCTGGCCCACATGCGCGAAGGCTTTGCCGCGCCGCAGGAAGAGGGCCGGCCCGCGGCCAAGGACTGGTCGGAAACCAGCGGGCTGCGCCTGCAGAAGATGCACACGGTGGAACGGCGGCTGGCCGACGACATCGCCGACCAGGCCAGGATGATGGCCGCCAGCGCCGACCGGCATGTGAAACTGGTGGGCGGCGGCTTCCTGCTGGCGCTGCTGGCGTCGCTCGCCTTCCTGTCGCTTCTCGGCCTCAGCGTCTTGCCGCCCCTGCATCGGCTGGGTGCCGCGCTGCGCCGCCTGGCCAATGGCGAACGCCTGATCGATCTGCCCGACGCCCTGAGCCGCGACGACATCGGCGGGCTGGCGCGCGACATCGTGGCGCTGCGTGACCGGCTCATCCAGGGCGACCTGCTGGAGGCGCGGCGCGGCACGGAAAATGCCGACCGCCTGCGCACCACGCTGGACAGTCTGCCCGGCATCGTCTTCCGCGTGGCGCAATTGAAGGGGGAAGGGGCGCGCGTCGTCGGCGTCAGCCGCAAGTTCTATCAGATCCTCGGCTTGCGCGATGAAGACGTGATCGACCGGGGCCTGAGTTCGGTGCTGCGCGCCTGCGTGGAACGCAGCGACCGCATTGCCCTCTTGCACATGTTGCGGCGGCTCGATGGCGGCTCACTGGATTTCGAATGCCGCCTGTTGCGCCGGCCCGGCCAGGCACCGGTGTGGGTGCGCATTCTGGCCACGCCGGTTGAAACCAGCAACGGCCACCTGTGGGATGGTGTGGCGCTGGATGTGACCGACGCCAAGAAGGCCGAAATGGAACGCCGCCGCCTGCAGGATGAATTCGACCGGCTGCATATCTCGCAGACCACGCGGCGCATTGCCGCCGGCATCGGCAGCGAGCTGGCGCAATTGTGGACGCCGCTGCGGCAGAATGCCGAAAAGCTGATGGACGAGTTGCCATCACATTCCCCGCTGACCGAACAGGCGCGGGAAATCCATGACATCGCGCTCCGCACCGAGCGGTTGGCGGGCCAGCTCAATCAGGTGCTGGACGGCAAGCGCAGCGCCCGGCCGATCGCGGTGGTGGATCGCCTGGCGGCGGAATTCGAGGCGCGGCGGCCCCGCCTGCCGGCCGGGTTGCTGCTCGACTCCCGCTTCGAGGCGCGCGCGGCGCGCATCACCTATGATCCAGACGCCATCGATCACATGGTGTCCCATCTGGTAAGCTATATCTATGAAATGCTGGGCAGCGAGCCCGGTGTCGTTTCGGTGACAACCGATCTGCGCGAGGTTCACGGCGCGCCCCATTTGTGCATCACCTTGAGCGATGACCGTTCAGCCATGGTGCCGCGCACCCTGTCCAAGGTGATGCAGTTGAAGAGCGCCAAGGCCGTGGGTGGCCGCGGCGAGGAATTGTCTCTGGCCATCGTCCGCGTGGTGGTGGACGGCGCCAGAGGCTGGATGGAATCCAAGACCACACCGCGCGGCGGCAGCATTCTGGAAATCCTGCTGCCGGTCACCAGCGGCCACAGCAACAATGTCATTCGGCTTGAGAGACTGTCACGATGGTTGAAACGCGACCCGTAAGCGGCAACGGCCAACCGCCGCCTGATGAAACGCTTGCGGACATCATCCGCACGCTGTTTCCGCGCGAGAGCCTGACCACCACCCCGTTCCGGGCGCGGTCCTATGTGTTCCATCAGGGTTCACCGGTGGGCCATGTCTATCTCATCACGCGCGGCATGATGGTGCTGGAGCGCATCGACGAAAGCGGCCGCATGGCCATGTTCGGCACCCATGGGCCGGGGTCGTTGCTGGGCTGGCAGGATCTGATGAATGGCCGCATCCACCGCAGCAGCGGCGAGGCCATTGCCCATTGCGATGTGGTGATGATCGCCGCCGAGGCCTTCGAGGCCGTGCTGCGCGAAAGCGAAGTGCTGCTGATCAAGCTGATGCAGCAGGCGGCGGTGCAGGCCAGTTCCTATGAGGAACATATCTTCCGGCTTTCCACGCTCGATGTGCCGGACCGGCTCTATCACACGCTGTTGCATCTGGCGGGCGACGCCAAGCCCGATGGCGCGACGCTGGAGGTGGACACGCCCTTCATGAAGCGCGACATCGCCGCGCTGGCCGGCACCACGCCGGAAACCCTGTCGCGGGGCCTGCGCCGCCTGTCCAAGCTGCGCATGGCGGAATTCACCGAGAAGAACCGCTTCCGCATCGTCGTGCCGAAGAACGATGAGGACTGAGAGGCGGGGCCGGGCACGGCTGGAGCGCCGCTCATGCGGCCTTGATCGCGGCAGCAAAGACGGCTGACACGCTATGCCGGTGCGGCGACGGATTATTCCGCCACCTTGGGCACCTTCGGCGCGAAGGCCTTGGCGCGGGCTTCGGCCTCGGCCTTCTGTTCGGGCGTGAGGCTTTTCAGCATGTCATCCAGCGAGGCATCGGCCCGGCCCTGGGCACTGGCGAGGATGTTCCACTTCTGGGCCTCGACCGCATCCTGTGTGACGCCACGGCCTGCCGCATAAAGCCTTGCGATGCGGTTCTGGGCGATGGGCTGGCCGTGTTCCGCCGCCACCAGAATCCACTTGGCGCCCAGCGCCTCATCCTTCTGCACGCCTTCACCGCGCACGATCTGGATGCCATAGTCCAGCGCGGCATCGGGCAGGCCCTGCATGGCCGCCCTGGAGAACCAGTCGGTGGCGGTTTCGACATTCTTCTCCACGCCCTTGCCGTCGAGGTAGAGCAGGCCGAGATTATACTGGGCGCGCGCATGGTTCTGGGCCGCGGCCTTGCTGAAGGCGTCGACGGCCTGCTTCCAGTCCGGCGCGTTGCCATAGGCGCCGGTGAAGAGCACACCGAGGTTGAACTGGGCGTCCGGGTTGCCGCCGTCGGCCGCCTGGGCCAGCCACTTGCCGCCTTCCTCCGGGTCGGGGGTGCCGAGGGAGCCATCGAGATACATGAGGCCGAGGGAGAATTGCGCGCCGGGGTGGCCCTTGGCTGCCGCCTTCTCGAACCACGTCTTCGCCTGCTGGACATCGGCGGCGACACCATGGCCCTTGAGGTAGAGCGCGCCGAGCATGGCCATGGCGCGGGGATCGTCCTTGGCGGCCCATTCCCTGGCGATCTCGCGGGCGGCGTCGAAGTCGCCGTTCTCGTAGAGGGCCACGGCGTCCTCGAAGGGTGCCTCGGCGCGGGCCGGGGCGGCAGCAAGCAACAGGGCCAGGGCAAGAGACAGACGTTTCATGACAGGGCCTTGGCAAGGGCGGTGATGATCTGACGCGCCGCCTCCGGGCTGTCCCACAGGCGCGCATCGGGGGTCACAAAGTCAGGCCTTTGCGGCTGAAGCGTGGCCAATGCAGCGGCGTCCACCGGATCCAGCGCCACGGCGGGCACTTCGGCAATGTCGCCCCACCAGCGCAGCAGCGGCTCACCCTTGACCTGGGCCGTCTGGTGAAAGCCCACGTAATCGGCCCCGGCCTCCGCCGCCTCCATGGCGGCATGGCGCGAGGCGGCGCAATCCACCCCGAGGATGTGACTGTCCTTCAGGGCGGCGCGCACCTCGCGCAGGTCTTTCGCCGCCGTCAGGTGCAGCCCGTCGGCCTTGACATGGTGCATCTGGCGCGGTTCGGCGTCCTGCAACAGCACGGCAAGGCCAAGACCCTGCAGGGCCGCCACGTTGTCGCGAGCGAAGGCAGCGGGCGCGGCAAGAATGATGGAGGCGCAGTCACCCGCCGCAACGGCGGCGCGGGCGCAGGCCAAAACCGTGGCCGGGGCCGCGGCGGCGGGGGGCATGAGCACGAAGCGGGGTTTGGTCATGGCGTGGACCCATAGAAAAAAGGCCCCCCGACCGCAAGGGATCGGGAGGCCTCATTTCAGTCAGGCGTGGCTCACGCGGCTTCGGCCTTGTCGGACCATTTGCCGCCGGTGGCCAGAGCGTTCATCCTGGCGCGATGGGCAAAGGCCTTCTGGCCCGCGGCCAGGTTGCCGGGCTTGCCGCCCCAGGTCTTGAGCGCGTCCGCCTGGAGGGCGCGGCCATAGGAATAGGTCAGCCGCCAGGGCAGCGGACCCGCCGCGTTCATCAGGTGCAGGTGACGCGTGGCGTCAAGCGAGGACTGGCCGCCGGAGAGGAAAGCGATGCCCGGCACGGCGGCGGGCACGCAGCGCTTCAGGACGATGAGGGTCTTTTCCGCCACTTCCTCGGGGCTTGCCTGCCTGGCCGCCTTCTTGCCCGCGATCACCATGTTGGGTTTCAGGATCATGCCTTCCAGCTTCACGCCGGCGTAATGGAGCTGATGGAACTGCTCCTTCAGCACCCACTCGGTGATACGCATGCAGGTGTCGATGTCGTGGTCGCCATCCATCAGCACTTCCGGCTCGACGATGGGCACCAGACCGCCTTCCTGACAGATGGCGGCATAGCGCGCCAGCGTCATGGTGTTGGCGTTGATGCAGTTATAGGTGGGAATGTGCTTGCCGATGTCGATGACGGCGCGCCACTTGGCAAAGCCCGCGCCGAGCTTCACATATTCCTCGACCCGGGCGGGCAGGCCGTCCAGACCTTCGGTGATGACTTCACCCGGCGCGAAGGGCAGGGGCTTCGGCCCCTTGTCGAGCTTGATGCCCGGCACCGCGCCGGTCCGGGCGATCATCTCCACCAGCGGCGTGCCGTCCTTGGCCTTCTGGCGGATGGTCTCGTCAAACAGGATGACGCCGGAGATGTAGTTCGACATGGCCTCCTTGGCCGAGAACATCATCTCGCGATAGTCGCGGCGATTTTCCTCGGTGTTGGGGGTGCTGATGGAATCGAGACGCTTGGCAATGGAGCCGGTCGATTCATCGGCGGCAAGAATGCCCTTGCCCGGTGCCACCATGCGGTTGGCAATGTCGTTCAGTTTCTTCAGGTCCATCATCAAGCCTCCAAAGCTTTCACACCGGGCAGTTCCTTGCCCTCGAGCCATTCGAGGAATGCCCCGCCCGCGGTTGAGATATAAGTAAATTGATCGGCAACATGGGCGTGATTGAGGGCGGCCACCGTGTCGCCGCCGCCCGCCACCGAGGTGAGCTTCCCGGCCCTGGTGCGTTCGGCGGCATATTGCGCCACCTTCACCGTGCCATTGTCGAAGGGCGTCATTTCAAAGGCCCCGAGCGGCCCGTTCCACACCAGCGTGTGAGCATCGGTGATGACCGACTTGATGCGGTCGATGGACATGTCGCCGACGTCGAGGATCATGCCGTGGCCGGGAATGGCATCAAGCCCGTAGGTATGGCTTTCGGCATTGGCCTTGAACTCCTGGGCCACCACCGCATCCACCGGCAGGATGATGGCGCATTTCGCATCTTCCGCCTTCTTCATGATGGCGCGGGCCGTGTCGGCCAGGTCCTTCTCGACCAGCGACTTGCCCACGTCCACGCCCTGGGCAAAGAGGAAGGTATTGGCCATGGCGCCGCCGATGACCAGGGCGTCCACCTTCTTCACCAGATTGCCGAGCAGGTCGAGCTTGCTCGACACCTTGGCTCCGCCGACCACCGCCACGACCGGGCGCTTGGGGGTTTCCAAAGCCACCGCGAGCGCCTTCAGTTCGGCTTCCATGGCGCGGCCGGCATGGGCGGGAATGAGACGGGCAATGCCTTCGGTGGAGGAATGGGCGCGATGCGCGGCGGAGAAGGCGTCATTGACGTAGATATCGCCCAGATCCGCCAGCATCCGGGCGAAGCCTGCGTCGTTCTTTTCCTCGCCGCCGTGATAGCGGGTGTTCTCCATGAGCACGACTTCACCGGGCTTCACGTCCACCTTCGGCGCGCTCTGCCAGTCGGTGAAGACGAACCTGACCTTGTGGCCGAGCTTTTCTTCCAGCGCGGCGGCCACCGGCTTCAGCGACATCTCTGGCACGACCTTGCCCTTGGGCCGGTCGAAGTGGGCGATGACGATGAGGGCAGCACCCTTGTCGAGGATTTCGCGCAGGGTGGGCACCACCCGCTCGATGCGGGTGGCGTCGGTCACCTTGCCGTCCGCCACCGGGACGTTGAGATCGACGCGGCAAACGACCCGTTTGCCCTTGAGGCTGGCATCATCCAGGGTGCGAAAGGCGGGCATGTGAAAACTCCTATTTTCTGGCGGCAGCCTTTGCTGCCTTGACGGCGGCCTTGGCGGTGATGCCGAAGTGTTCATAGAGCTGTTCGGCGGGGGCAGAGGCCCCGAAGCCGGTCATGCCGATGAAGGTTCCGTTCAGACCGATGAAGCGGTCCCAGCCCTGACGGACCGCCGCCTCAATGGCGATGCGAATCTTTTCGGTGCCCATGACCTCATCCTTATACGCCTTGGACTGGGCTTCGAACAATTCCATGCAGGGCACGGAGACCACGCGCGTGGGCATGCCTGCCTTGTCCAACTGGGCCTTGGCATCGAGCGCGATTTCGACCTCGGAACCCGAGGCGAAGATGACCACCTTGGCCTTCCTGTCGGCGGCGGCCACCTCATAGGCACCCTGGGCGCAGAGGTTCTTCGCGCTGTAGCCCAGGCGGGCGGGCTTTAGCTTCTGGCGGGTGAGGGCCAGCAGACTGGGGGTCTTTTCCTCCTTCAGCGCTATCTGCCAGCATTCCACCGTTTCCACCGCGTCGCAGGGGCGGAAGACCAGCAGGTTGGGAATGACGCGGAGCGAGGCCAGATGCTCCACCGGCTGGTGGGTCGGGCCATCCTCGCCCAGGCCGATGGAATCATGGGTCATCACATAGATGACGCGCTTTTCCATGATGGCGGAGAGGCGGATGGCGCCGCGGCAATAGTCGGTGAAGGCAAGGAAGGTGCCGGAATAGGGAATGACGCCGCCGTGCAGCGCCAGGCCGTTCATGACGGCGGCCATGCCGTGCTCGCGGATGCCGTAATAGATATAGCGGCCGTCATAGCTGCCGGGCTGCAGGGGCTTCAGGTCCTTGGACTTGGTGTTGTTGGAGCCGGTGAGGTCAGCAGAGCCGCCGATGGTGTCGGGCACGGCCACGTTGATGACATCAAGGGCATTCTGCGAGGCGTTGCGGGTGGCGAGAGCCGGCGGGTTCTTGGCCAGTTCCTTCTTGTAGGCGGCGATGGCGGCATCGAAACCCTTGGGCAGGTTGCCGGCAAAGGCACGGGCGAATTCGGCCTTGGCGAGATGGGCGGCCAGCCGCTTCTCCCAGGCCTCACGCTCAGCCGCGCCGCGCGCACCCACGGCGCGCCAGGCGTTGAGAATGTCGTCGGGAATCTCGAAGGGCCCGTAGGGCCAGTCCAGGCTCTTGCGGGCGGCGGCGATTTCTTCGGCCCCGAGGGGCGACCCATGGGTGGCCGAGGTGCCCTGCTTGTTGGGTGCGCCATAGCCGATGATGGTCTTGCAGGCGATGAACACCGGCTTGTCCGAAACCTGGGCAGCGGCCAGCGCCCCGGCAATGGCCTCCGGGTCATGGCCGTCGACCCGGCTGACATTCCATCCCGAGGCAGCGAAGCGCGCCAGCTGGTCGGTGTCGTCCGACATGCCCACCTTGCCGTCGATGGTGATGCCGTTGTCATCCCAGAGCACGATGAGATGGTTGAGCTTCATGTGCCCGGCGAGGGTCAGGGCCTCCTGCGAGATGCCTTCCATGAGGCAGCCATCGCCCGACAGCACATAGGTCTTGTGGTTCATGACCTCGCCGCCGAAGCGGGCGTTGAGGTGGCGTTCGGCGATGGCGAAGCCCACGGCATTGGAAATGCCCTGGCCCAGGGGGCCGGTTGTCGTTTCAATGCCCGAGGCATGACCATATTCCGGGTGGCCTGCCGTCTTGGCGCCAAGCTGGCGGAAGTTCTTCAGGTCATTGAGCTTCATGTCCGGGTAGCCGGTGAGATAAAGCAGCGAATAGAGCAGCATGGAGCCATGGCCCGCCGACAGGATGAAGCGGTCGCGGTCCGGCCAATGCGGGTGGGCGGCATCGAATTTCAGGAAGCGGCTGAACAGCACGGTCGCCACGTCGGCTGCGCCCATGGGCAGACCGGGGTGGCCGGAATTGGCCTTTTGCACGCCATCCATGGAGAGGGCGCGGATGGCATTGGCCATGGAACGGTGCAGGGCGATGTCAGTCATGGGGGTACCTGTTGTGCCGAGATGGAGGATGTATCCGTGATAACACCGGGCCTCCGACTGTCAACGCGGTTTCAGTTTGGCTCCTGCCAAAAAAAACTTAAGGGGTCTGGCGGTCTGTGTTAGGGTGGTTTGCCCGGGCGGCAAAATCCGGTGGGGCTTCTGGGGCTTAGATGGCTGATACTGACAAATTGGGTCAAGCATTTGACCGTTTCGATGCGGCCTTGCGGCAGTTTGATGCGGCGTTGTCACGGCGCAACCAAAGCCATGCCCGATTGGCAGCGGTGGCGGCCGAGGCCGAAGGGCTGAAGCGCGAGAACGCCGCCATGAAGGCCGACATGAAGAAGGTGACGGCCAAGGCCGATGATCTGGCCAAGACCGGCATCAAGGCCGCGGGCAAGATCGACACGGCCATGTCGCGCATCCGCGCCGTGCTCCATTCCAATAGTGTGGAGTAGCCCCATGGCCAATGTCATCGTCACCGTTGCCGGCCGTCCCTACACCATGCAGTGCCCGGATGGCGAGGAAAGCCACCTGCGCGAGCTGGCCAGCCTGCTCGATTCCGAGGTGCAGCGCATTCAGGCCAGTGTCGGCTCCATCGGCGACATCCGCCTGCTGGTCATGGCGGGGCTCATGGTGGCCGACCGCCTGTCGGAGGCCATCCGCAAGATCGAGGCGCTGGAAGAACAGGTGCAGGGCCTGCGCGACAGCCGCAACACCATTCAGTTGCAGGCGCGCGAACGCGAGGACGGTTTTTCCGAGCGGCTGGATCTTGTCACCCAGCGCGTCGAAGCCATGACGCGGGATCTGGGCTAGCGCAACGGACGATCAAATCGGAACGATTTGAGAGAAAAACGTTGCGCCAACATATTGATTTTCGAGCAACTTGTCGGCGGCAGTTGAGTCCAACTGACCGCCGGTTGCTCTCGCGCGGTTTGCGCTTTGACGGCATCAAAGCCACCGCTCTGACTTATTGACGGCGAGCAGCTTGTCTGACTTTTGCTGAGGCAGCAAAGCTCAGGGTCTCTGGAAAACCTTATTGTAGACCGGACCGGGGCAGGCGGGCGGTGTGGTGCCCTCCGTGCCGGAGGCGTCGCTGCCCTGCACCCATTCGAAGATGCGCGGTGCGCTGTGGCCGCAGCCCTTGCAGCCGCCGCAGGACGAGAAACTGAGCTCACGCACCTGACCGCTCTGGATCAGCACATGCATCATGCCCTCCACCGCCGAGGGCGCGACATCGAGCGACAGCGCCATGTCGTGCAATGACAGGCGGTTGCGGGCGCGCAACAGTTTCCGGGCATCGGCGAGGATCATTCGGCGGCTCCGGGCAGGGGGAGGGTCTGCGCGGCGCGGCGCAAGCCCCGGTGGCGCAGGGCCAGAAGGAAGGCCGCCAGCAGCGCCGGAATGATGACGAGCCAGACGAGCGATGAGGCCGGATGGGCCGCGAAGGTGGCGGCCTGATAGACCATGACCGCCGCGCCATAGGCGAGCGCCATGGACCAGGCAACGATGAACAGAGCCCAGCGGGTGCCGGTCTCGCGCTGGATGGCGGACATGGCGGCGGAACAGGGCACGTAAAGGAGGATGAAGATGAGATAGGCCAGCGCCCCCGCCTTGCCGTCGAAACGGTCCTGCATGGCGGCGAAGGTGCCGTTCGTCACGCCCTGCGCTTCGGCTGCCGTATCGCTCAGCACCGAGAAGCCGAGGGGGTCGAGGATCGCTCCGAGCAGGCCCTTGGCATTTTCGGGAATGGTGGCGAAGGCCGAAGCCACGGCGGCGGTGAAGGAATAGGGGCCGGTGTCGGTGGGTACATCACCCGCCAGTGCGCTGTAGAGTGTGTCGAGCGTGCCGACCACGGCCTCCTTGGCGAAGATGCCGGTGAACAGGCCGACGGTGGCGGGCCAGTTGTCTTCGGCGATGCCCATGGGGGCCATGACCGGGGTGAGGGTCTTGGACACGGTGGCGAGCAGCGACCTGCCGTTGGCTTCATTGCCGAGCGAGCCGTCGCTGCCGATGGTGTTGAAGATGTTGAGCACGGCCACCACGATGACGATGATCTTGCCGGCATCGATGATGAAGCCGCGCATGCGCTCCCACACGCCGAGGGCAAGGCCCTTCAGCGTGGGCAGGTGATAGTGCGGCAATTCCATGATGAAGGACACGGGTTCGCGCCGGAGCAGGGTGGACTTGAGCGCCAGGCCGGTGAGGATGGCGACCGTGATGCCGAGAAGATAGAGGCCGAAGACCACGTTCTGTCCGCCCGAGGTGAAGAAGGCGGCGGCGAAGAGGGCATAGACCGGCAGGCGCGCGCCGCAGGACATGAAGGGCGCCATGGCGGTGGCGAGCAACCGGTCCTCGCGGGTTTCCAGCGTGCGCGTGGCCATGACGGCGGGCACGGTGCAGCCGAAGCCGAGAATCAGGGGCAGGAAGGATTTTCCGGGCAATCCCAGGAGCCGCATGGAGCGGTCCATGATGAAGGCGGCCCGCGCCATGTAGCCCGAGTCCTCCAGAATGGTGAGGCACAGGAACAGCAGCCCGACGATGGGGATGAAGGTGGCCACGGTTTGCAGGCCCGCCCCCATGGCGCGGATGAGCATGGTGACGAGTGCGGGCAGGCCCAGGCCCGAGAGCAGATGGGCCGGACCATCAACGAAAAGCGCGCCCGCCAGTTGGTCGAAGAAATCGATGAAGACGCCCGCGCCGTTGATGGAGACGAGAAAGACCAGATAGAGCACGGCGAGAAAGATGGGCAGGCCGGCCCAGCGGTTCAGCACCACGCGGTCCACCCGGTCGGTCAGGGTGGCCGAGATGCGGCGGTCGTGGGAAACGGTCTGGCGCGCCAGTTCATGGGCAAAGCCGAAGCGCGCGTCGGCGGCGATCATGCCGGCGTCTTCATCAGTCTCGGCGGTGATGGCGGCGCGGGCTTCGCTGGCAGCGGCCTGGGCCTCGGGCGGCATCAATGAGGTGAAGGCGGCATCACCTTCGATCAGGCGGGTGGCCAGGAAGCGCGGATCGAGCTTGTGATCCTGCGCCGTGTCCTCCACCAGGGGCCGCAGGTGGCGCAATGCCGTTTCAAAAGGGGCCGGAAAGGAGGGCCGGGCGCACAGCCGGACGCCGAGCGCCAGGGCCGTCTCGATGCTGGCGCGCAGGCTGGCAATGCCTTCGGCCCGGCGCGCCACCAGCGGCACCACGGGGCAGCCCAGGCTGGCGCGCAGGCGCTCGACATCGATGGTGAGGCCGTCGTCCTTCGCCGCGTCCATCATGTTGAGGACGACGATCATGGGCAGGCCCATCTCGGCCAGTTGGGCGGTGAGATAGAGATTGCGCTCGAGATTGCTGGCGTCGAGGATGTTGATGATGAGGCGCGCGTCGCGGGCGAGAATGAAACGGCGCGCCACGGTTTCATCGAGGGGCGCGTTCTCCGGCGTGGCCAGCGAATAGATGCCGGGCAGGTCGACCACGGTGACGGCGCGGTCGGCATGAACATAGGAGCCCTGCTTCTTTTCCACCGTGACACCGGGCCAGTTGCCGACCTTCTGGCGGGCGCCGGTCAAGGCGTTGAAGACGGTGGTCTTGCCGCAATTGGGATTGCCCGCGAGGGCAATGACATCCGGCCCCGGAAAGGCGGCCAGCAGGTCCTCGCCCGGTTCGCAGCAGGCCTTGGTCACGCGTTCTGGCCAGTGATGGACTTGGCGATGGAGCGGCACAGACCGACGCGGGTGCCGCCCACGGCGACGAGCAGCGGTCCCTTGCCGGCATTGCGCAGCACCGTCAGCGCCACACCCTTGCGGATGCCGAGGCCGGTGAGACGATGGCCGATATCGGGTGTGACGGCGATGTGGGCGACCTTGAGGATCTGGCCCTTGCGCAGGTCAGCCAGCGCGGTGCCTCCGGCGGCGAGGGTGAAGGGACCGGCTTTTTCGGGCAGGGGCAGGGTGCCGCCGCCATCGACCCAGTGGTCGGCCTGTTCCATCATGGCCTGACGGAGGGATTTGACGGGGGCTTCGGACATGGCAACTCGGCAGACAGCTAGGGGTCGATGCGGATTCGCTAACATAGAGGCTGCACCGCGTCAAGGAAAACCGACTAATATAATCGGGTTTGATCGGGTCGAAGTGTGGACAAGCGGGTCTGGCCTTCCTACATAGGCAGGTGGCGGGCTGCCCGGTGCGTGAAGGAACCTTTATTCCCTGGGGCCTATAAACGATACCTTGGGAGCTGTCCCTGCGCCGGGCCGTGGTCCGGCACACACGGCGCCCACCTACGCAAGTAGGGACCCGGGATCGTACGTTCCCACGGCCCATGGTGGCTCGCCACTTCCCTTCATTTTCGTCTGTGATGGCTGGTGCGGCGCCTTGGCCCCCTGGGCTGCGCTAGCGCAACGGACGATCAAACCGGAACGATTTGGGAGAGGAAAGTTGCGCCAACATATTGATTTTCGAGCAACCTGTCGGCGGCAGTTGATTCCAACTGACCGCCGGTTGCTCTAGGCGGCGCCCGTCAGAGCAGGCCAAAGGCCATGGCCTTGGACACGGCTTCCATGGTGTTGGCGGCGCGCATGGCCTTGCGGGAGCGTTCCATGGTGTTGAACACGGTTTTGGTCTTGATGGCCAATTCGTGCCCGACTTCCTTGGCGCTCATGCCGCCGGCGAAGAGTTGCAGCACTTCGCGTTCGCGCGGGGTGAGCTGAAAACGGTTGGCGATCATGCGCGGCCGCATGACGGCATCGAAGGCCGCGGCCATGGCTTGCATCTCGGCAGATTTCTCGCGCCACAGGGTGTTGAATTCCTCAACGCTGGTTTTGGATGCGGCGAGGCCCAGCCCGGCCAGTCCCTTGCCATCAAAGAAGGGGATGGCGAAGGATACGCCAACGCTCATGCTCATGCGGCGGTAGATTTCCTCCTTGCGGCGCTGGGCCTCGGTGGCCTTGGGCCAGGACGGCGACTCGCTCCACAAGGAATAGCCCTCGCCTCCGATCAGGCGCGAACAGACGATGTCGTCGCGAAAGAACGAGTCGTCGGCGAAGGACGAGATATACTCTTCGGGATGGCTGTGAATGAGCACACTGCCGCGCAGGACATCGATATGGCTCAGGCAATGGCGCGAATGAGAAAAGCAATAGAGGCAGCTGGTAATGCCATAGCGCTGCCCGGCCACGTCATGCAGCTTGCGCCAAAGGATCGCTTCACTATCCTCGGGCAGGAACGGGAATGCCCCCGAACTTCCATTCCTCCCTACGTCCCGTTCGTCATCTCGCATAAAACCTGCCGGGCACAGCCCGCCGAACTTCGGCCTGATAATCACTCTCACACTAGTCTCTCGGTTTTTGCGCGGCAGGTGTAAATGGGGGAAAATTCCCCTCCTGGTTTAGTCAACGGTTCGGAGATTCATGTTTATTTCGTGACTTTTCATGGGTTTGTAAGGTATTCGGGGGGTGGAAATGAGCGATCATATGTCACAGATTAAGCGTGTCGCCCGCGACCAGGCCATGGCGACGCGGCAAGCGGCTTTCCGGGCCGAGGGGGCGACGGCCGGGGCAATCCTGGCGGCGCGCGGCCTGCCGGTGGGACTGGGCTGCGGCGCGAGGGTGGTCTCCGGCTTTCATGCCTTTGGCGATGAGATCACGGTTCTGCCGCTTCTGGCGAAACTGGCGCAAGCGGGCTGGATCACCTGCCTGCCGGTGGTGGTGAAGAAGGGCCAGCCGCTGGAGTTTCGCGCCTGGGCGCCGGGTGAGGCGCTGGTGCCGGGGCGCTGGAACATTCCCCAGCCGCCGGAGGGGGCCACGGTGGTGGAGCCCGACGTGCTGCTGGTGCCGCTTCTGGCCTTTGACCGGCAGGGCTATCGCCTGGGCTATGGCGGCGGCTTCTATGACCGGACGCTGGCGGGTCTCAGGGCGCATAAAAGCATCACCGCCATCGGGGTTGCCTTTGCCGCGCAGGAGGTTCAAGCCGTGCCGCGCGAGAGCTTCGACGAAAAGCTCGATTACATCATGACGGAGCGGGAGTGTTTCCGGTGCGGCTGATTTTTCTGGGCGACGTCATCGGCAAGAACGGGCGCGAGGCGGTCTATGAGGCCTTGCCGCTTCTGAAGGCGCGCTACCAGCCTGACCTCACCGTGGTGAACGGCGAGAACGCCGCGCATGGCTTTGGCATTTCCGGCGACATATTTGACAAGCTGCGCGAGGCGGGGGCGGATGTGGTGACGCTGGGCAACCATGCCTTCGACAAGCGCGAAATCCTCGTCACCATCGCGCGCGAAGCCAATCTCATCCGGCCGATCAACTGGCCAGGCGATTGTCCGGGGCGGGGCAGCGCGCTGGTCGAAACGGTGCGGGGCCAGCGCGTACTGGTGATCAACGTCATGGGCCGGGTGATGATCGAGCCGCAACTCGACGATCCCTTTCCGGCGGTGGCGGCGGCACTGGCGGCCTGCCCGCTGGGCGAGGCCTGCGATGCCGTGCTCATCGACATGCACGCCGAGGCGACGTCGGAGAAGATGGCCATGGGACACTTTGTCGATGGCCAGGCCTCGCTGGTGGTCGGCACGCATACCCATATTCCCACCGCCGACCACATGATCCTTCCCGGCGGCACGGCCTATATGAGCGATGCGGGCATGTGCGGCGACTATGACTCGGTCATCGGCATGGACAAGCAGGAGCCGCTCAACCGCTTCCTGCGCAAATTGCCGGTGGAGCGCTATCGCCCCGCCGAGGGCGAGGTGACGGTGTGCGGCGTGGCGGTGGAAACCGACGACGCCACGGGCCTGGCGCGCGCCATTGCCCCCATCCGCCTGGGCGGCAGACTGGCCCCGGTGGAGGTGCCGTTCTGGTAAGATCAGAACGGTTTTGGCTTTGATGGCATCAAAGCCACCACTCAAACTTATTGCTGGCGAGCAACTTGTCGGCGGCAGTTGAGTCCAACTGACCGCCGGTTCCTCTAGGCTTTGCGGCGGAGATAGAAGGGCGTGGCCTGATCGGTGGTTTTCAGCCCGGCGCTGATGAGGCGGGCCTGGGCGGGGGGGGGGGGGGGGGGCCTTCAGGCCTTGCGGGGCCGCGCGGGGGGGGGCCCCTCCCCATTCTGGGGCGGGGGC
>CALMUW010000046.1 GCA_937872985.1 uncultured Alphaproteobacteria bacterium | reverse complement strand
GCGCGCGCCATCTGGGCCAGGCGCTGGACCGCGCCTTCGATGTCCTTGCCCGCCACCATCATCAGGTCGGCCATCTCGTCGATGATGACCACGATATAGGGCATGGGGGTGGCGTCCATCTCCTCCTGCTCGAAGATGGGTTCGCCCGATTTGGGGTCGAAGCCGGTCTGCACCGTGCGGGCCACCTTCTGGCCCTTGGCGGCCAGTTCCCTGAGGCGGGTGTTGTAGCCGTCGATGTTGCGCACGCCGACCTTGGACATCTTGCGGTAGCGGTCCTCCATCTCGCGCACCGCCCATTTCAGCGCCACCACGGCCTTGCGCGGATCGGTGACCACGGGAGCGAGCAGATGGGGAATGCCCTCATAGACCGACAGCTCCAGCATCTTGGGGTCGATCATGATGAGCTTGCAGCGCTCCGGCCCCAGGCGATAGAGCAGCGACAGGATCATGGTGTTGATGCCCACCGACTTGCCGGAGCCGGTGGTGCCCGCGATCAGAAGATGCGGCATGCGGGCGAGATCGGCGAAGACCGGATCGCCGCCGATGGTCTTGCCCAGGGCCACGGACAGGGTCTGGCTGGTTTTTTCAAAGGCCTCGGAGGCGAGAAGCTCACGCAGGTAGACCGTCTCGCGCTTGGCGTTGGGCAGTTCGATGCCGATGACATTGCGGCCCTGGACCACGGCGACGCGGGCCGAGACGGCACTCATGGAGCGGGCGATGTCGTCGGCAAGCGAGATGATGCGCGACGACTTGATGCCGGGGGCGGGCTCCAGCTCGTACAGGGTCACCACCGGGCCGGGATGGACATTGATGATCTCGCCCCGGATGCCGAAATCCTCGAGCACCCCTTCCAGCATGCGGGCATTCTGCTCCAGCACCTCGTCCGAGAGGTCGTGGGCGCGGGCCGAGCGCTTGGGCTCGCTGAGGAAGGCCAGCGAGGGCAGTTCGAATTCCTTGGGCTTCACGAAAGTGAAGCCCGGTTGCAGATCCTTGGCGAGCTTGCGGCCCGGCTTGATGTCGCGCTTGGAACGGGTGACGCGGAGAGGCGTGTCCTCGGCCTCATCTTCGTCGTCTGCGGCCATGGCGTCGAGGCTGTCCTCGTCCGCGCTGTCCTCATCCTCGTCCGCGGCGCGTTCCGGCTCCGGTCTTGGCGCCCGGCGGGTCAATTGCGGTTCGGCGCGTTCGCCGCGCGCCTGACGGCCGGGGGCAAGACGGGCAATGATGTCATCCCCGCCTGCCGCACGGCGCGGCGTGGCGAGCACGGGTTCAATGCGGCGGCGGGTCTTCAGGTTGTGCCACAGGCCAAGCGCGGCATCCGAGGTGGCGGCAAGACCGTGGCGGCCCCAGCGGCCGAGACCGGCGGTGTGCGACCAGGCCTCGCGGCCCGACAGGCCGGCGGCCAGGGCCGAAAGCCAGAGGCCGAGGCCAAGGAAGAGCGGCGCGCTGACGAGGGCGGCGGGAAAGCCGGGCAGGGCAAAATTGGCGAGGCCGGACAAGGCACCGGCAAGAATGTCGCCGGTGTTGCCGCCAAAGCCGGTGGCCAGCGGCCAGCGCGACGGCGTGGGGAGGGCCGAAAGGAAACCTGCCAGCACGATGACGGCGGCGAGCCACAAGAGCAGGGTGCGGAAGGGCCGGGCCGGGCTTTCATGGCGGAAGAAGGCCGAAACCCAGGCCATGGGAATGGCGAGAAGCGGAATGGCCGAGAGGCCGAGAAGCTGCATCACCTGATCGGCGAGGGCCGCACCGGGGAAGCCCAGCCAGTTGCGCGCCGCCGTCTCGGTGGCGTGGTTGAAGGAAGGGTCGGTGACATTCCACGAGGCCAGGGCCAGGCCCGCCGCCATGATGGCGGCAAGGAGCACCAGGCCCGAAAGTTCAAAGGCGCGGCGGCGCAGGAAGTGGCGCAGGGCGGCGGGAATGGCGCCGTCGTCGGTGTCGAGGGAATGTTCATAGGCCATGCGCGCCACGCTCCTTCAGCCGCGCCGGGGCAAGGGTCCGGCGCGGCATAACGAATGGTTAACGGCAGTGTGGCGGTTTGCGGTTAAAGCACGGTTAAATCGGGAGCCCTTCGGCGGAAACCGCTGGCCCAGGCAAACTCCCGCACGGGGTGGGCGGATCAGCCATTGTAAGCCCTCTCGCCGTGGCTGGTGACGTCGAGGCCCTCGCGCTCGGACTGTTCGTCGACGCGGAGGCCAACCAGTGCCCTGGCGATCAGGAGAGCCATGACGCTCACCCCGGCGGAGAGCACGATCACCGTCAGCACGCTCACCACCTGGGCCATCATCTGGGCCGGGAGGCTGTAGGCAGCCGTGGCCACCGAGGTGTCGGCGGCAAGATAGTCGGTGACGCCGACGCCGCCCAGGGCCGGGTTGACGAAGATGCCGGTCAGGAGCGCGCCGACGATGCCGCCGATGCCGTGAACGCCGAAGACATCGAGCGCGTCGTCATAGCCGAGCCTGGGCTTGAGCCAGATGACCGCCCACAGGCAGATGAAGCCTGCCACGGCGCCAATGACGATGGCACCCATGGGGCCAACCCAGCCGCAGGCCGGGGTGATGGCGACGAGGCCAGCCACCAGACCCGAGGCACCGCCCAGAAGCGAGGGGTGGCCACGCGTGAACCATTCGCCAGCCGACCAGGCAAGGGTTGCCGCCGCCGCACCGAGCACGGTGTTGAGCAGGGCCAGGGCGGTGAGCGCATTGGCTTCGAGGTTGGAGCCGGCGTTGAAACCGAACCAGCCGACCAGCAGCATGCCGGCACCGGTCAGCGTGAAGGTGAGGTTGTGGGGAGCCATGGGTTCGCGCCCGAAGCCGACGCGGCGGCCCAGCATCAGGGCAGCGACCAGACCCGCGACACCGGCGTTGATGTGCACGACCGCGCCGCCGGCAAAGTCGATGGCACCCCAGTTGAAAAGCCAGCCACTGTTGGCCGCCGACACGGCGGCAGCATAGTCGGCCAGGACGGTGGCCCTGGCGGCATCGTCAGCGGCGGCGGCGAGGCGGCCGAGGAAGTCGCTGGCGGCCGCTTCGCCCACGGCCGCCGTCACGGCGTCGATGTTGCCGGCCGAGAGCGTGTAGGCATCGGGGCCGGCCCACATCCAGACCATGTGCGCCATGGGCAGATAGGAGAAGGTGAACCAGATCACCATGAAGATCAGCATGGCGGAAAACTTCATGCGTTCGGCAAAGGCGCCGACGATGAGGGCCGGGGTGATGGCCGCGAAGGTGAGCTGGAAGCCCACGAAGGTGTATTCCGGCAGGTAGGTTTCCTTGGAGAAGGTGGCCGCCAGGGTGGCGAGATCGACCCCGCCCAGAAGCGCCTTGGACAGACCGCCGAGGAAGGGCGAGCCCGTGGTGAAGGCCAGCGAGTAGCCATAGACCACCCACAGGACGGCCATCAGACAGAAAATGACGGTGACCTGCATGAGCACCGAGAGGACGTTCTTGGTGCGCACCAGACCACCATAGAACAGGGCCAGGCCCGGCAGGATCATGAAGATGACGAGCACGGTTGCCACCGTCATCCAGGCCGTATCGCCCTTGTTGACGCTGGCGGCAGCCAGGGCCGATGTCGGCGACAGAAGGGCGGCTGCCATGAGGCCCAGTGCTGCGCCCGGCAAGAGAGATGATCGCATCATGATGTGATGTCCTTACGCTTGAGGTTCGGGATTGGGGGTCAAAGGGCGTCGGGGCCGGTTTCGCCGGTGCGCACCCGCACCGCCGCTTCCAGCGGCAGGACGAAAATCTTGCCGTCACCGATCTGGCCGCTGTTGGCGGCAGTCTGGATGGTCTCAACCGCGCGTTCGGCCAGAGCCTCGTCCACGGCCAGTTCAATCTTCAGCTTGGGCACGAAGCTCACGGCATATTCGGCCCCGCGATAGAACTCGGTATGGCCGCGCTGGCGGCCATGGCCCCGGACCTCGGTGACGGTGATGCCCTGAATGCCGATGGCACCCAAAGCGTCGCGCACCTCCTCCAGCTTGTGAGGTTTGATCACTGCAATGAGATATTTCATGGGGTCAGCCCTCCTGTGAGGGGAGGGCTAACAAGAAGCGTGCCAGCCCGTGCCACGCAGCCATGTCATTGATGATAAATGATATTTAGGCTGAGCCTCGGCGCGGCGGGGCGCATGATTGCCCGATTTTTAGGCGAGATATTACTACTGACTAATTTCAGGGCAATCAGCCCCGGGTCTTGCCCGCCTTGGCCAGACGCTTCTCATAGTCCGTCATCATGCTGGCGCGGTTGCGCCCGAGGTGGGCCAGGTAGGGCCAGGTGTAAAGCCCGGTGTCGTGGCCATCACTGAAGATGAGCTTCACCGCATAGGTGCCCACGGCCTCGACGCCGACGATGGTGACATTCCGCTTGCCCGCCACCAGCACCTCCTCGCCCGGGCCATGGCCCTGCACTTCGGCGGAGGGGCTTTCCACCCGCAGCAGTTCGGCGGGAATGTCATAGGCGGCGCCGCCATGGAAGGTCACGGCCAGCAGCCGGCCCTTGTCGCGCACGCGCAGTTCTTCGGCGTAGAGAATGTCGCTCATCAGTCCAGTTTCCGGGCAACTTCGGGCAGCATCACGGGGATGCCGTCCCTGATGGGATAGGCGAGACCCGCCGCCGTTGAAACCAGCTCCTGCCGGGCGGCGTCATAGCGCAGCGTGGTCTTGGTCACGGGGCAGACGAGGCGTTCCAGCAGGCGGGGATCGGCTTGGGTCATGGAGTGTCCTATTGCAGCGAGGGTGGACCATCGCCGCGGGCCCGGGCCAGTGACATTTCGGTGAGCGCCACCAGCACCTCGGCGCGGGCGGCCAGATCGGGGGCCTCGAGCAGGGCCTGCTTGTCGCGCGGGCCATAGGGCGCCAGCAGCGACAGGGTGTTGACCAGGGCTTCGGTGGAGGCGCCATCGACCTCGCGCCAGTCGGCGGACATGTCGTGCGCTTCCAGAAAGGCGCGGAAGGTCTTGAGGAGATGGGCGCGGTCCACGCCCGCCGCACCCTCGGCGGCTTCGAGATCGGCGGCAAAGGGGGCGTAGTCAGCCTTGACCTGACGGTAGGGCGTCTTGACCCTGGCCTCGCCTGCGACCCGGAAGCGGCAGATGCCGGAGAGCGTCACCATCAGCCGTTCATCCGGGGTTTCGGAAAAGGCGGTGATGCGCCCGACGCAGCCGACGCGGTGCAGCGCCACGCCTTCGGGCACGAGCGTGCCGGTCACTTCGGCTTCCGGCTGGATCATGCCGATGAGGCGGTCGCCCGCCAGCGCATCATTGACCATGGCAAGATAGCGCGGCTCAAAGATTTGCAGGGGCAGATCGGTGCGCGGCAGCAGAAGCGCCCCCGGCAAGGGAAAGACCGGAATGCGCGCGGCAAGATCGCTGATGCTGGCGTAGCGGCTTTTCATCTGATCCTACGAAAAGAGAACCGAAGACAGCTTGCGCCGCCCGGCCAGGGTGGCGTCATCCTTCGGGCCCCAGTCCGCGAAGAACTGGACGAGCTGCTTGCGCGCCGCCTCGTCGTTCCAGGCGCGCTCCTTGCGGATGATGGCGATGAGCTGGTCGGTGGCGGCATCGCGCTGGCCGGCGCGGTTCAGGGCCTTGGCCAGACCGAGGCGCGCCTCGAAGTCGGCGGGATTCCTGGCCACGGCGGCCTCGAGCCGGGTGAGTTCGCCGTGGTCCACCGGGTTAAGCGCGAGGTCGAGGGCGGCGCGCGCCTGGGCCAGTGTTGGATCACCGGCGATCTCCTTCGGCACGGCGGCAAGGGTGGCCGTGGCGGCATCGATCTGCCCCAGGCCAATCTCGGCCCGGGCCTTCAGGGCATGGGCTTCCGGCTGCTGCGGATCGACGCCGAGGATCTGTCCCGCCACATCGAGCACGAAGGCGAAGTCGTTCTTGTCATAGGCGGCGCGGGCCGCCTCCAGCGCCTTGGTGATCTGCTGGGCCATGCCGCCCTGCTTGCCGAGGCGGTCGATGAACTGGCGGACCTGGGATTCCGGCAGGGCCCCCATGAAGGCGTCCACCGCCTGGCCATCGACGAAGGCAAAGACGGCAGGGATGGACTGCACCTGGAGCTGGGCTGCAATCTGCTGGTTCTCGTCGACGTTGACCTTGACCATCTTCACCTTGCCGGCCTTTTCCTTCACCACCTTTTCCAGGGTGGGGCCAAGCTGGCGGCAGGGGCCGCACCAGGGGGCCCAGAAATCGACGATGACGGGCACCGTCTTCGAGGCCTCGATGACATCGGCCATGAAGCTGCGGCTGTCGGAATCCTTGATGAGGTCAGTGGCGGTGGTCATGATTCAATCCGTGGCTTGAGATGCGGCCAAAATGGGCATTCAGGGCGGCGATTGCAAGGCAGGCTCGGCCACTGCGACAATGCGGGGCTGATGGCCCAGGCTCAGGAGGAACGTCAGCAGATCGGCGCTGGCGATGGCCGTGGTCGCGGCATTGTGCAGCGGATGGAAGTTGAGCAGGGGTTCAGCCATCATGCGCTGGTCGAGAATGACATTGACCCGGTGGCCCGTGTCATTGATCAGGCCGAAGGGCGTCACACCGCCCGGCTCCAGCCCCAGCACCTCCATGAGCAGATCGGGCTTGCCGAAGGACAGGCGCTTCGAACCGATCTTCGCCGGGGCGGCCTTCAGGTCCACCCGGTCATCCTCCAGGCAGCAGATGAGCCACAGCGCGCCCTTCTCGTCCTTGCAAAAGAGGTTCTTGCAATGGCCGCCCGGCATGTCGCCATGCACCCTCTGTGCCTCCTCCACGGTGAAGACCGGAGCGTGATGGCGAGTTTTCGTGGCGATGCCCAGGCGGTCGAAATGGGCAAAGAGGTCGGCTTCCGTGGCGGGCATGGGGGTCTCGTAAACTGTCCGGGAAGGTTCTTGAACAGTGCTATTGCATTTACCCGGCGCTTAGGCAATAAGACGCGCCGTCAGCGGTCGGTTGCGACCGCCGGACCGCCAAGCGGGCGTAGCTCAGGGGTAGAGCACAACCTTGCCAAGGTTGGGGTCGAGGGTTCGAATCCCTTCGCCCGCTCCA
>CALMUW010000045.1 GCA_937872985.1 uncultured Alphaproteobacteria bacterium | reverse complement strand
CCGGACCCGCGCTATGTCATCTCCATGGGAAGCTGCGCCAACGGCGGCGGTTACTACCACTATTCCTATTCCGTGGTGCGCGGCTGCGACCGCATCGTGCCGGTGGACATTTATGTGCCCGGCTGCCCGCCCACCGCCGAGGCGCTGCTCTATGGCGTGTTGCAGTTGCAGCGCAAGATTCGCCGTTTCGGAACCATTGAGCGCTGAACCATGACGCAAGCCCTTACCGATCTCGGCCGACTTATCACCGCCCGCCTTGGCGACAAGGTGGCGGACGTCACGGTGGCCTTTGGCGAAGTGACCGTCTCCTGCGCCCCGGCGGACATCGTCGCGGTCCTGACCGTGCTGCGCGACGATCCGGATTTGCGCTTCTGCTATTTCATCGATGTCTCGGGGGCCGATTACCCCGAACGCGACAAGCGCTTCGACGTGGTCTATCACCTCGCCGATCCCTATAAGGTGCGCCGCCTGCGGGTGAAGGTCAGGGCCGGGGAGGGTGAGGACGTGCCCACCGTCACGGCAATCTACCCCGGCGCCAACTGGTATGAGCGCGAGGTCTTCGATCTCTACGGCGTGGTCTTCGCGGGCCACCCGGATCTGCGCCGCATCCTCACCGATTACGGCTTTTCCGGCCATCCCCTGCGCAAGGATTTCCCGCTCACCGGCCATGTCGAGGTGCGCTACGACGACGAATTGAAGCGCGTGGTCTATGAACCGGTGAAACTCGCCCAGGAATTCCGCCAGTTCGATTACCTGTCGCCCTGGGAAGGCGGGGATTACGTCCTTCCCGGCGACGAGAAGGCAAAGTCATGACCGAGGCTTCCGTCCGCAATTTTTCCATGAACCTGGGGCCGCAGCATCCGGCGGCCCACGGTGTGCTGCGTCTGGTGGTGGAACTGGACGGCGAGGTGGTGACCCGCGCCGATCCGCACATCGGCCTGCTCCATCGCGGCACCGAGAAGCTCATCGAATACAAGACCTATGCCCAGGCGGTGCCCTATTTCGACCGGCTCGATTACGTCGCCCCGATGAATCAGGAACACGCCTTCTGCCTCGCCACCGAGCGTCTTCTGGGGCTGGAAGTGCCGCGCCGCGGCCAGTTGATCCGGGTGCTTTATTCCGAGATCGGCCGCCTGCTGTCGCACCTTCTGAACGTCACCACCCAGGCGCTGGACTGCGGTGCGCTCACCCCGCCGCTCTGGGGCTTCGAGGAACGCGAGAAGCTCATGGTCTTCTATGAGCGGGCCTGCGGCGCGCGGCTCCACGCCAATTACGTGCGCCCCGGCGGCGTCCATCAGGACATTGCGCAAAAGCTCATCGACGACATCGGCCATTTCTGCGACACGCACCCCAGGGTGCTGGACGACATCGAAGGCCTGCTGACCGACAACCGCATCTTCAAGCAGCGCAATGTGGACATTGCCAAGTTCAGCCAGGAAGACGCGCTGGCCCGCGGCTTCTCCGGCGTCATGCTGCGTTCCACCGGCGCGGCCTGGGACCTGCGCCGGGCCGAACCCTATGAGTGCTACAACGAAATGGAGTTCGCCGTGCCCGTGGGCAAGAACGGCGACAACTATGACCGCTATGTCATCCGCATGGAGGAAATGCGCCAGGCGGTGAAGATCATGAAGCAATGCGTGGACAAGCTGTCGCGCGCCGATGGCGCAGGCCCCGTGTCCTCCGCCAATGGCAAGGTGGTGCCGCCGACGCGCAGCGAGATGAAGCGCTCCATGGAGGCGCTGATCCACCACTTCAAGCTCTACAGCGAGGGCTACAAGGTGCCCGCCGGCGAGGTTTACGCGGCGGTCGAGGCGCCCAAGGGCGAATTTGGCGTCTATCTCGTCGCCGACGGCACCAACAAGCCCTACCGCTGCAAGATCCGGGCGCCGGGCTATGCCCATCTCGCCGCCCTCGATTTCCTGTGCCGTGGCCACATGCTGGCGGACATTTCCGCCGTCATCGGCTCGCTCGATGTTGTTTTTGGAGAAATCGACAGATGAGACCCCGCGTCACATGCGCCATTCATGGTGATGCGCCCGCCGCCGTGGTCTGCGGCCATCTTGTGGCTTCCGCGCGCGACGGCAAGCCGCGCGGGCTCCATCAGGAAGTGGACAGCGAGGGCACGCCCAACGCCTGGTGCGATGCCTGTGAAATCATGTTGGCCGAGGGTGGTGGCGGCTGGACCAAGGAATTGACCCGTGCGGCGGACATCGCCGTGATTTGCGGAACCTGTTTTGAAAAGATCGTTGCCATCAGCGGCAACCAGGAAACCTTGCAATGAGTGTGCGCCGTCTCGATCCCCATCAACCCGACAGTTTCGCCTTCAGCGCCGACAATCTCGCCTGGGCCAAAAAGACCATCGGGCAATACCCGGCGGGCAAGCAGGCCAGCGCCGTGATCGCCCTTCTCTGGCGCGCCCAGGAGCAGAACAATGGCTGGCTCACCAGACCCGCCATGGAATATGTCGCCGATATGCTGGGCATGTCCAACATCCGGGTGCTGGAGGTGGCCACCTTCTACACCATGTTCCAGCTCTCGCCGGTGGGCAGGAAGGCCCATATCCAGGTGTGCGGCACCACCCCCTGCATGCTGCGCGGGGCGGAAGACCTGAAGAAGGTCTGTCAGCGCAAGATCCACCCCGAACCGCACCATCTCAATGCCGATGGCTCGCTGTCGTGGGAGGAGGTGGAATGCCTCGGGGCCTGCGTGAATGCGCCCATGATCCAGGTCCACAAGGACACCTACGAGGATCTGACGCCGGAGCAACTGGAAAACATCATTGATGAGTTGCAGGCAGGTCGTGCCGTGAAGCCGGGGCCGCAGAATGGCCGCACCAATTCCATGGCCATTTCCGGCCAGACCAGCCTGACCGACAAGAGCCTCTATGCCGGGGACCGCCCCTTCCCCCGCGTTGAAGCGCCGCCCCCGCCGCCAGCGCCCGCTGCTGCGGCACCGG
>CALMUW010000044.1 GCA_937872985.1 uncultured Alphaproteobacteria bacterium | reverse complement strand
CTCAACTGCCGCCGACAAGTTGCTCGAAAATCAATATGTTGGCGCAACTTTCCTCTCTCAAATCGTTCCGATTTGATCGTCCGTTGCGCTAGTCCCGGCCGCCCTGAATGACCGTAAAGGGCAGCGGCCGTCTGGCCGCCGGGGCGAGCGGCCGCACCGGCAGGCCGCCGCCGGCATGTTCCGTCCAGATGGTGCGCGCGCCGGTCAATTCCTGCTGCACGATGCGGTCATAGCCAAGGCTCGCGACCTCGCGGAAGGGGAAAAGCCCGCCGACAATCTGCATCCGGGCGTCGTCGCGCGACACGATCGGCAGGCAGAGCATTTCCACGCCGATGACATGGTTCATGTTGCTGTGCAGGCGCATCCGCACCACGCAGGGCTGAAACGTCGAAACCGTGGTGGTCAGCAGCCGGTGCAGCGTATCGCGCTCGAACCTGTCCCAGCCGTGCAATACGTCGGCCCGCGTCAGTTCCTTATGGTGCAACTGGTTGATGCGCGTGCCCGCCAGCCGGAAACGGAAGGTCTGGCGCACATGGTCGCGCTCGAGCACGAACAGGTCCGGCACAATGGCCCGGATCTGGCCCAGGTCCAGATCCACGCGATGGGGCGCAGGGCGTTCGGCGCGGATGGTTTCCCAATATCGGAACAGGGTGCGGCTGCCGGGGTGGAGGATTTCGCCATCCACGGGGGCGTTTTCGGTGTGGTCGCTGCGCAGCATGATAATCCCTGCCTTGCGGCACAGGGCGAACCTGTGCCAATCGTGAACGTGTGGCCGGAACGTTGCAGACGCCGTGCCAGTGGAGGGGGAAATGGCCAGCAACAAGTGGGACGAGGCGGCAGGCCCGCGCGAACCCATGTTCCGCCTGCCGCCGGTGGTGCTCGGCATGGTTGCAACCCTGGTCCTGATCCATGGCGGCCTGCAGGTCATGGGCGTGGATTACCAGGCCTTTGCGCTCTATCTCCTGGCCTTCATTCCCGCCCGCTTCAATCCGCCGGGTCCCACCGCCTTTCCCTTCGTGCCGGGCTCGCAATACTGGAGCTTTCTCACCCACACGCTGCTGCATGGCGGCTGGACCCATCTGCTGATGAATTGCCTGTGGCTGGTGGTCTTCGGCTCGGTGTTGGCGCGCCGCCTGTCAACCCTGAGATTTCTGGCGCTGGCGGCCATGGCGGCGGCGGGCGGGGCGGCGGCCACTCTCATCACCCATTGGGGCCAGCCCATTTTCATGCTCGGCGCCTCCACCGCCGTCTCCGGCATCATGGCCGCCGCCATTCCCGTCATCTATGGCCAGGGCTTCCGTTTCGGCCTTGCCGACCATGCCTCGGTGCGCCGGGTGCGGGCCTTGCCGCCCATGGGCATCATCAAAGATCGCCGCGCCGCCTTCTTCACCCTGGTCTGGCTCGGCCTCACGCTCATCTCGGGCGCCAGCTTCCTCACCGGCTCGGCCTTCGTCGGCACCCAGTCCATCGCCTGGGAGGCCCATCTCGGCGGCTTCGTGGCCGGACTCATCGCCTTCTACCTGCTTGACCGTCCGGAGCCTTTACCGCGCCCGGATATGTGATAGCCTCTCCCGAAAAGCCATAAGGGAGGTAACTCCCGAAAAACCACAAGGGAGGAAACCATGACTGTTGCGCGTATTCTCTCCGTCAAGGGCCGGAAGGTCATCACCGCGCCGCCCACCGCCAGCGTGGCCGAGGTGGCGCGCACCCTCGCCGAAAACCGCATCGGCGCGGTGGTCATCACCGTGGGGCCGGGCAAGATCAAGGGCATTGTCTCCGAACGTGACATCGTGCGCGCCGTGGGCATCGACGGGCCATCAGCCCTGCAGAAGCCCGTCTCCGCCATCATCCCCGGTGTGGTGAGACCCTGTCCGCAGGCCGACACCCAACCAGCCCCCATGGCGGTCATGACGACCCACCGCATCCGCCACCTGCCGGTGGTCAACCGCGACGACCAGATCGACGGCATGGTTTCCATCGGCGACGTGGTGAAGCACCACATCGAGGCCATCGAGCGCGAGGCCGAGGAAATGCGGGCCTACATCGCCACGTCGGGGTAAAGAGGGCAGGGAAAGTGAGCGGGCCTCACGCCTTCCCGTAAACCTTGGCCGGGTCGAACAGGGTCCGGTCATCCACCATGACCAGCCGCGCGCCCTCGAACCTGCGGTAGAAGCAGCTTTTGCGCCCCGTATGGCAGGCGGCCCCCTTGCCCTGCGGCGTGGCCAGAATGAGCAGGCAGTCCTGATCGCAATCGACGCGGATTTCTGCAACCTTCAGCGTCTCGCCCGATGTCTCGCCCTTCTGCCACAGCTTGCCGCGCGACCGGCTGTAGAAATGCGCCAGCCCCGTGGCCTGCGTCAGCCGCACGGCCTCGGCATTCATGTGGGCAAACATGAGAACCTCGCCGGTGGCCGCATCGGCCACGATGGCGCCGATCAGTCCGTCCGCGCCGAAGCGCAGGGCAGGGACCAGGCTCTCGTCAGCCGCCGCCATGGCCTAGAGCGAGAAGCCGCCGTTGGGCGCGCGCACCAGTTCCATGAAGCGCGCCTGCTGGGCCGGGTCCTTGCGGAACTCGCCCAGGAACTGCGTGGTGATGGTGGCGACATTGCGCTTGCCCACCCCGCGCATCGACATGCAGGTATGCACGGCCTCCACCAGCACGGCCACGCCGCGCGGTTTCAGAGCCTCATTGATGGCATTGGCGATCTGCGCCGTCATGGTCTCCTGGGTCTGCAGGCGGCGGGCGAAGATCTCCACCACCCGGGCCAGCTTGGAAATGCCCACCACCTCGGAGCTTGGCAGATAGGCCACATGGGCCCGGCCGATGAAGGGCGCGATATGATGCTCGCAGTGCGAATTGAACTCGATGTCGCGCAGCATCACGATATCGTTATAGCCGCCGACCTCGGTGAAGCGCCGGGCCAGGGCCTCGCCCGCGTCGTCGCCATAGCCGGAGAAATATTCCTCATAGGCCTTGGCCACCCGGCGCGGCGTGTCGCGCAGGCCCTCGCGGTCGGGGTCGTCGCCCGCCCAGGCAAGAAGGGTGCGCACCGCAGCTTCGGCTTCCGCCTGGGTGGGGCGCTTGGATGTCTTCGACTTCGCGTCCATGAAACTCACTGTCCTGCGTTCAACGTGTCGTGGCTTGTGGCGGGATGGCCCGGCAGCTAACCTTGCGGAAAATCCGGTGTGTAGCCGTCCGGTTTGGCTCTGCCCTCCCCATATCACGGGGGCCAGCGCGACGCAAACCGCACGGGTTCACCTGATCGGGAAGATGGGATGCTGAACGAGATTTACAACCGCGGCATTCGGAACCTGGCCGCCGACGTCCCCGGGCTGGGCCGCCTCGCCGCCCCCCGGGCCAGCGCCACCGCCGTGTCGAAGCTCTGCGGCTCGCGGGTCAGCGTCGATCTGGCGCTGGCCGAGGGCCGGGTGTCGGACTTCGCCCATGAGGTCAAGGCCTGCGCCCTGGGCCAGGCCTCATCCTCGGTCATGGCGCGGCACGTCATCGGTTCAACCCCGGATGAACTCCGCACCCTGCGCCACACCATGCAGGCCATGCTGAAGGAGGAGGGCGAACCGCCACAGGGCAAATGGGCCGACCTCGAAGCCTTCCTGCCCGTGCGTGACTTCAAGGCGCGCCATGCTTCCACCCTTCTGACCTTCGATGCCGTTGTCGCCGCCCTCGACCAACTGGAAAACCGGGAGACGCCATGACCAAGACCCCCGCCGTGCTCGACCCGAAAACCCTGAGCCCGCGCCGCGGCAGCCGTTATCCCGCACCCCACGACCGGCCCGTGGCGGGCCGCGAGAAGCGAGCCCTCGGCGACCCCTTCGGCCTCAGCCAGTTCGGCGTCAATCACGTCATCCTGCCGCCGGGCACCTGGTCGTCGCAGCGCCACTGGCACGCGGGCGAGGATGAATTCATCCTGGTCCTCTCCGGCAGCCTCGTTCTGGTCAACGACCAGGGCCGCCACATCCTCACCCCCGGCATGTGCGCCGGGTTCAGGGCGGGCGACGGCAATGGCCACCACCTCATCAATGACGGCGCGGAACCCGCCGTCTATCTCGAGGTCGGCACCCGCAGCGAAGAGGATCATGTGCGCTATTCCGACATCGACATGGAGGCGGTGAAGCGCGACGGCGCGTGGGCCTATGTCGACCGCCGGGGCAAGTTTCTCACCTCGGCGGAATAGCCGCGAGAGACGGCGCTTGACAGGGGGCAGGGCGTCATCTATCCACCGCCTCCATTGAATTGGCGGGTGTAGCTCAGTTGGTTAGAGCGTCGGCCTGTCACGCCGAAGGTCGCGGGTTCGAGCCCCGTCACTCGCGCCATTCAATGCTGCCGCCGGGACTGTGATTGAGTCGGCGCCAAGGCCTGCCCCAGGGCAGGCTTTTTCATGCGCTGCGTCACCCGCGGCAAGGCTTCCAAATAACGAATTGTGTTGGGCTTTTCGGGCCAGGTCACGAGAATGCGTTGACGAGCCGCCCCCTTCCGCGCCGGAAGGCTTGCGATGCCCCCGTGGCTGCGCTACCAACGCCCTGATGTCCCGGTCCCCAGGGCCGGGCGGAAAGAGACGTGCCCATGCCCGATCTTCTGATGCACTACCTGCCACTGGTCATCTTCATGGCGCTGGCGGCGCTGGTTGCCCTGGCCTTTTTCCTCATCCCGCTCATCGTGGCGGTGAACAACCCCGATGCGGAAAAACTGACGGCCTATGAATGCGGCTTCGACGCCTTCGACGACGCGCGCATGAAGTTTGACGTGCGCTTCTATCTCGTCTCCATTCTCTTCATCATCTTCGACCTGGAAGTGGCCTTCCTGTTTCCCTGGGCCATCACCCTCGGCAAGATCGGCCTCCTGGGCTTCTGGTCGATGATGATCTTCCTGGCCATGTTGACGGTGGGCTTCATCTACGAGTGGCGGAAAGGGGCTCTCGAATGGGATTGATCGATCACGCCACCCCGGAACAGCGCGAATTCTTCACCGACATCAACGCGCAACTGGCCGACAAGGGCTTCCTGGTCACCACCACGGAC
>CALMUW010000043.1 GCA_937872985.1 uncultured Alphaproteobacteria bacterium | reverse complement strand
CGGGCGGCCGCCCCAGCGGGGCCGCGGTGAACGCCGTGACCCCCCCCTTGGCCCCCGGGCCCGCCTCGGTTTTTGTTGGCTTCCAATCCCCCGCCACGCCTTGCCGCCCCCCTGACCAGCCGGTAAACCAAAATCATGAGCCCGCCGAAAAAGAGTTCCAAGATGTCCGACCCCGTTGAGGCCGCCGCCGGCCTGCCCGACAAGATGGTGTCTGTTTCCCAACTGTTCGGTTTTGAAAGCAACCTGCAGGTGCCCGCCTATTCCAGGGGTTCCGAGCATGTGCCGGACCTCGACCCCGACTATCTCTTCAACCGCGAGACCACGCTGGCCATTCTCGCGGGCTTTGCCCACAACCGCCGCGTCATGGTCACGGGCTATCACGGCACCGGCAAATCGACCCACATCGAACAGGTGGCGGCGCGGCTCAACTGGCCCTGCGTGCGCGTCAACCTCGACAGCCACATCAGCCGCATCGACCTGATCGGCAAGGACGCCATCGTGCTCAAGGATGGCAAGCAGATCACTGAATTCCGCGAGGGCATTCTGCCCTGGGCCTATCAGAACAATGTCGCCCTGGTCTTCGACGAATATGACGCGGGCCGCCCCGATGTCATGTTCGTCATCCAGCGCATCCTCGAAAGCTCGGGCAAGCTGACGCTGCTCGACCAGTCCAAGGTGATCCGGCCGCATCAGGCCTTCCGCCTCTTTGCCACCGCCAACACCATCGGCCTCGGCGACACCACCGGTCTCTATCACGGCACCCAGCAGATCAATCAGGCCCAGATGGACCGCTGGTCCATCATCTCGGTGTTGAACTATCTGCCCCATGCCCACGAGGTCGGCATCGTGCTGGCCAAGGCCAAATCCTATGACACCGAGAAGGGCCGCAAGCACATCGCCAACATGGTCCGCGTCGCCGACCTCACCCGCAACGCCTTCATGCAGGGCGACCTCTCCACCGTGATGAGCCCGCGCACCGTCATCACCTGGGCGCAGAACGCCGAAATCTTCGGTGATGTCGGCTTTGCCTTCCGTCTCACCTTCCTCAACAAGTGTGACGAGCTGGAACGCCCGCTGGTGGCCGAATTCTATCAGCGCTGCTTCGGCGAGGAACTGCCCGAGTCCTCGGCCCATGTGGCCATTGCCTGACGGCCATGACCGCAGGGCCTGAGGACAGGACCGAGCGTTTCCGGCGCGCCCTGTCGCTCGCCATGAAGACCATTGCCGGCGAGCCGGAACTGACCGTCAGCTTCGGCACCGACCCCGCCGCGCTCACGGGCAAGCGCGCCCGCCTGCCCCAGGTGCCGCTCCATGCCGACCTGAAGACCGTGGCGGTGACGCGCGGCTTGTCCGACAGTTTTGCGCTCCGCCTCTCCAACCATTCCGACCGGGTGCACGGCCATTATCTGCCCGTTGGCAAGACGGCGCGCGCCGTCTTCGAGGCGGTGGAGGAGGCGCGGGTGGAATCCCTCGGTGCCATCGCCATGCCCGGCATGGCGCATAATCTCTCCTCCATGCTGGAGGACCGCTACCAGCGCCTCGTGGTCAACCGCCCGCACAGCCGGAAGGACACGCCGCTGGAGGAAGCCCTGGGCCTCATCGTGCGCGAGAAGCTGACGGGCGAAGCCCCGCCCGCCGCGGTCCGCCCCTACGTCGATCTCTGGCGCGCCCACATCGAGGCCAAGGCCGGGACCGAACTGGCGGCCCTGGAAGGCGCGATCCACGATCAGCCCGCCTTCGCCCGCCTGGCGCGCGCCATGATCGCCGCCCTCGACATGGCCGACGAACTGGGAGACGACCCGGACGCAGGCGACAGCGACGAGGATCAGGACCAGACCGACGATGCCGGCCAGAAGAGCGAACCGTCGCAGGGCGAGGACCAGCAGGACGCCGCCACCACAGCCGAGGAGGAGCAGGAGACGGCGGGCGAGGCCGAGAGCGCCGAAACCGAGATGCAGGAAGTGGAGGGCGAGGCCGACGCCGATGCCGACGACGCCGAAGGCGAGGAGGAACCGGCAGGCGAGCAGCCCTGGCGGCCGGAACTGCCCTTTGCGTCGCTCTCCAACGATCACTTCTACAAGGTCTGGAGCAACCGCTTCGACGAGGAGATCGCCGCCGAGGACCTCTGCGACAGCGAGGAATTGTCGCGCCTGCGCAACTATCTCGACAAGCAGCTTTCCAATCTTCAGGGCGTGGTGGCGCGCCTGGCCAACCGGTTGCAGCGCCGCCTCATGGCCAAGCAGAACCGGTCCTGGGACTTCGACCTCGAGGAAGGCATTCTCGACTCCGCCCGTCTGCCGCGCATCATCATCGATCCCACCGCGCCGCTGGCCTTCAAGATGGAGCAGGACACCAAGTTCCGCGACACGGTGGTGACCCTGCTGCTCGACAATTCCGGGTCCATGCGCGGCCGCCCCATCACGGTCGCCGCCACCTGTGCCGATATCCTCGCCCGCACGCTGGAGCGCTGCGGCGTCAAGGTGGAAATCCTGGGCTTCACCACGCGCGCCTGGAAGGGCGGTCAATCGCGTGAGGCCTGGTTGCAGGCGGGCAAGCCCACCAATCCGGGCCGCCTCAATGACCTCCGCCACATCATCTACAAATCCGCCGACCAGCCCTGGCGGCGGTCGCGCCGCAATCTGGGCCTGATGATGCGCGAGGGCCTGCTGAAGGAGAACATCGACGGCGAGGCCCTGATCTGGGCCCATAACCGGCTGCTGGCCCGGCCCGAGCAGCGCCGCATCCTCATGGTCATTTCCGACGGCGCGCCGGTTGATGATTCAACCCTCTCGGTCAATTCCGGCAACTATCTGGAACGCCATCTGCGTCAGGTCATCGCCGACATCGAGGGCCGCTCGCCCATCGAACTGATCGCCATCGGCATCGGCCATGACGTCACGCGCTATTACCGCCGGGCCGTCACCATTGTGGATGCCGAGGAACTGGGCGGCGCCATGACCGAGAAACTGGCGGAACTCTTCGAAGATAACGCGGGCGACGAACGCCCCGCCCCGCGCCTGAAAAAGCGGGCGTGATCAGGCCTCATACTTTTCCAGAAAGGCCTTGGGGCTGAGCGCCTGCATGTCGGCCATGGCGGCGGCCAGGCGATCGTGCTCCCACGCCCACCAGCCGAGCGCCATGATCCGTTCACGGATCTTCTTGCCGAACCGCCACCTGAGCCGCCGCGCCGGAACCCCGGCGACAACCGCATAGGGCGCCACATCCCTGGTCACCACCGCCCCAGCCGCAATGACCGCGCCATGCCCCACCGCGATGCCGGGCATGATGATGGCGCCATGGCCCACCCAGACATCATGGCCGATCACCACCCGCGCCGCCTGCCGCCGTGCCCGGAAGGCCTTGTCGATTCTGGCGTCGAGAAAATATTCGTTGGGCCGATAGGTGATCTTGTGCTGGCTCACCCGCTCCATGGGATGCTCCAGCGCATTGATCCGGGCATTGGCGGCAATGGCGCAGAACCTGCCGATGTCGGTGTAGATGGCCTCCACGCCGCGCTCGACATAGGAGTAGTCGCCCAGCGTGCACTCCGCCATGACCACGCGCTCGGCCACATCGGTGAAGCGCCCGAGCACGCAGTCGCGCAGTTGCGCCGTGGCATGAACGCGGGGCACCCCGTCGCGTGCCGCGCGCGGCGAATGGCGTTTCGGCACCGTTTGCGGTTCATCACTCATGGGGTTGAGCCTAACAAAAAAGCCACCCCGTCAGGAGTGGCTTTCGCAAATTCATGGCAGCAAAAAAATCAGGCGGCCTTCTGGGCTTCCACTTTCCTGGCGATGGCGCGCTTCAGCTTCAGTGCCTTCTCCGACAGCTCGCAGTCACTGGCCTTGAGCAGGAAGGCGTCGAGCCCGCCGCGATGCTCCACCGACTTGAGCGCGATGGAGGAGATGCGGAAGCGATAGGACAGGCCCATGGCGTCGCTCATCAGCGAGACATTGCACAGGTTCGGCATGAACCGCGTCTTGGTCTTGTTGTTGGCGTGGGAGACATTATTGCCCACCAGAGCGCCCTTGCCCGTAAACTCACAACGCCGAGCCATTTCAAATACTCCGTCAAATTGGGAAAGCCGGCAGCCCCAGGGCGCCAGCACGGTTGGCGGGTTCTATAGGGGGCACATGACGCGCGGTCAAGCCGAAGCGGCAAAAATAACCGGGGCCGTCACCCATTCCCGCTTTGGCACAGATTGGTTAACGCCGCGCCGGGAAATCATGACTTCTTACCACCCTCAACCACCTCATTCAGCCGCGTCTTGTGGTCTGGCACCCAAGCCCTCACAAGCCCTTGCGTGAACAAAGCGGGAATATCCCCAGGGCCGCGATTCGGGCGCGCTCCGTTCTCGCCTGGAACGCTTTCTTAACGTGGCGGATAAACTTTGAATCTTGCCCGCAAGGAGCACTTAATCTTCGCCCCGCCATGGTTAACCACATCGACCCGGTATGGCCCATGAGAGCCGGGACTCGCCGCACCAGCCCTTGAGCAAAACCTGCCAAACCCCTTGGAACAATTCATGAATCGCCGGTCATCAGCGATTCGGGCCTGCTTCGTTCACGCTTGAATCCAGACCTTTCTCCGCCGCCCCGGAATGGCACAGTGCCAGGGTCATCCGGCCTTTCCCAAAACCTGCTGCCCCCTGATGATTTTTGGCCGGGTCTCACCTAAATAAAGGCGATCATGGCCTCCCGCCCCGCAACCCCCGGCCACGGCGTCACCGCCGTTCTCGGACCCACCAATACCGGCAAGACCCATCTGGCGGTGGAGCGCATGTTGGCCCATGGCGCCGGCATGATCGGCCTGCCGCTCCGGCTTCTGGCGCGCGAGATCTATGACCGGGTGCGCCTGCGCGCCGGCGATGCCGCCACGGCACTGGTCACCGGCGAGGAAAAGATCATCCCGGCCAAGCCGCGCTATTGGGTGGCGACGGTGGAGGCCATGCCGCCCGATGTGGCGGTGCCCTTCCTGGCCATCGACGAGATTCAACTGGCCGCCGACTTTGAACGCGGCCACATTTTCACCGACCGCCTTTTGAACCGGCGCGGCACCGAGGAAACCATGGTGCTGGGGGCCGCCACCATGCGCCCCATGCTGGATAAGCTCCTGAAGGGTGTGACCTTCGTGTCGCGCCCGCGCTTTTCCCGCCTTACCTATGCCGGACAGAAGAAGTTGACCCGCCTGCCGCGCCGCTCCGCCGTGGTCGCCTTCTCGGCCGATCGGGTCTATGCCGTGGCCGAGTTGATCCGCCGCCAGCGTGGCGGGGCCGCCGTGGTCATGGGGGCCCTCTCCCCCCGCACCCGCAACGCCCAGGTCTCGCTCTATCAGTCGGGCGAGGTCGATTACATCGTCGCCACCGACGCCATCGGCATGGGGCTGAACATGGACGTGGACCATGTGGCCTTTGCCGCCACCCGCAAGTTCGACGGTTTCCAGTTCCGCAGCCTCAACCCCGGCGAACTCGGCCAGGTGGCGGGCCGCGCCGGGCGCTACATGAATGACGGCTCCTTCGGCGTGACCGGCGAGGCCGATCCCTTCGACCAGGAAACGATCGACCGGCTGGAATCCCACGACTTCGATCCGGTGCGCGCCCTGCAATGGCGCAACCGCGAGCTTGACTTCCGCTCGCTGGACGGCCTGCGCAAGTCGCTGGGCCAACTGCCGAAGCAGGAGGGCCTGACCCGCGCCCAGTCCGCCCCCGATGTGCTGGCACTGGATCAGGTCTTGCGCGATGCCGACACCGCTCGCCTGGTTACAACACCCCGGGAGGTGGAACTGGCCTGGGAGGTCTGCCAGATCCCGGATTACCGCAACATCTCCGAGGCCGAACATGGCGCGCTGGTCTGCCGCGTCATCCAGTTCCTGCAATCGTCCTCCGGCCTCATCCCCGAAGACTGGTTTGCCCGCCAGCTCCGTTCCTGCGAAAATTATGACGGCGACATTGATACCCTGCAGGCGCGCATTGCCCATGTCCGCAGTTGGACCTATCTTGCCAACCGCGGCACCTGGCTGGAGGCCCCCCTCTATTGGCAGGCCCGCACCCGTGAAATTGAGGATCGCCTGTCCGATGCCCTGCATGAACGCTTGAGCCAGCGTTTCATTGATCGCCGAACCAGTGTATTGATGCGCCGTCTGGCGCAGAAGGAAGAGTTGATGTCGAGTGTCGAGAGTGACGGTTCCGTGGTGGTCGAGGGCGAAGCCCTGGGTCGCGTTGAAGGCCTGAGTTTCATTCCCGCACCCGAATTGGCAGGCGACAGCGGCAGGCTGGCCAAGCAGGCTGCGCTACAGGCCGTGGCCCAGGAAATCCAGGCCCGCGCCACAAGCCTTGCGGCCTCTGCCGATACCGATCTCAAGCTCAGCCGCGACGGCAAGATCATCTGGCACCACGCCGCCGTGGGCGAGGTGCAGCCGGGCGACGGCATGTTGCAATTGCGCGCCGAGGTTCTGGCCGATGAGGCGCTGGCCGGGCCGGCCAGGGACGAGGTGAAGGCGCGGCTCCAGAAATTTGTCGATCGTCATGTGACCGCCCTGCTCGAGCCCTTGCAGAAACTGGCCGAAGGCGAAGGGCTGGAAGGTCTGGCCCGCGGCATGGCCTTCCGTCTGGTGGAAAGCCTCGGCGTTCTGGCGCGCGAGACGGTGACCGAGGATGTGAAGGCCCTGTCGCAGGACGACCGCGCCAACCTGCGCAAGTTCGGTGTGCGCTTTGGCGCCTTCCACATTTTCCTGCCCGCCTTGCTCAAGCCCGCGCCCACCGATCTGCGCCTGCTGCTGTGGTGGCTGGCCGCCCGGAAGGAAAATCCGGCAACGCTGCTGCCGCAGCCGCCCGGCCAGGGCCTCACCTCGGCCCATGTGGAGGGCGATGCGCCGGAGGGCTTCTACCGCGTTTCCGGTTTCCGGGTCTGCGGCCCCCGCGCCGTGCGGGTGGACATGCTGGAGCGTCTCGCCGATGTCATCCGCGACCGTGTCTTCTGGCGGCCCCGTGTGCCCGAGGAACCGCGCCCCAATGGCTCGGTCGAAGGCGGCGGCTTCACCATCGTGGCCGACATGATGTCGCTGGTGGGCTGTTCCGGCGAGGAGTTCGAAGGCATTCTCCGGAGCCTCGGCTTCCGCGCCCAGACCAAGCGGGTGAAGAAGACCGCGCCCAAGCCCGCCGAGGTTGAAGCCACACCCGCCGCTGCTGAGGCAGCCGTTGAAGCCGCCGCGCCGGAGACGGTTGAAGCGGGAACGGAAGCGCCGGTGGTGGAAACACCGGCTGAAACCGTTGTTGCAACTGAAGCCCCCGCTGAAGCCCCGCTGGAGGCTGCCGAGGCCCTGGCCGCCGAAGCCGCACCGGCAGAACCAGTGGCGGCGGCACCCGCAGCCGAAACTCCTGCCGAGCCGGACTTCATCGAGCTTCAGGTCTGGTGGCCCAAGGACACCGGCCCCTTCCGCCCCCGGCCCGAGCGCCCCGGCGATGGGGCAAGACCGCCGCATGGCACTCACCGCCGCCGCCATCACCATCACGGCGCGGCGCAAAAGCCCGCCGAGGGCGGTGCCACGGAAGGGACTGAGGTCAAGGCCGACCGCCCGCCGCGCCCCGACCGGCCGCGCTTCCCCCGTCCGCCCCGGCCGGAAGGCGAAGGGCGCCCCGAGGGTGAGCGCAAGCCCCACCGCCATGGCAAGCCCCGCCAGCGCGACGACCGCCGCGACGACCGTGGCCCCCGGGTGATCGAGGCCCATCCACCGCGCCAGGAAAAGAAGGCTGATCCCCTGTCGCCCTTCGCCGTGCTGGAAGCGCTGAAGGCCCAGATGACTCAGGACAAAAGCTGAGTCAGCGCCTCGACCACTGGCTCACCTGCGCCCGCTTCGTGAAGCACCGGAGCCGGGCCGTGGCCTTGATTGCCGAAGGGGCCGTGCGCCTTAACCGCTGCCGGGTGGAAAAACCGGCCCACGGTGTGCGCCCGGGCGATGTGCTGACCCTGGTGTTGCCGGGCGGCCCGCGCGTGGTCAGGGTTCTGGCCGAAGCCCTGCGCCGGGGCCCCGCGCCGGAGGCCCGCCTGCTCTATGAGGAAATTTCACCGGAACGGCTTGACCTTTGACAGGGCAAAACACTCACTCCCAGCTATAAGCACCAGTGCCTTGGCCGGTCTTCCGGCCAGGGCACCATTGTCCCAGAGGAAATTGACCCTTCCACCCATGCTAATTCGGTATATAATAAGCATTATTGAAAACCCGTGGGTGAGGCGTTAGAGCAACCTGACTTTTGACGGACTCGGCAAAAGTCAGATAAGTTGCTCGCCATCAATAAGTTAGAGCGGTGGTTTTGAGCCATCAAAGCCAAAACCGCTCGACCCCGCGCATCGAACAAGAGCTGTTGGACCATTATGACCTACATCGTCACCGACAATTGCATTAAGTGCAAATACACCGACTGCGTTGAAGTCTGCCCTGTGGATTGCTTCTACGAGGGCGAAAACATGCTGGTGATCCACCCCGACGAATGCATTGACTGTGGCGTGTGCGAACCGGAATGCCCCGCCGACGCCATTCGCCCGGATACCGAGCCTGGTCTGGAAAAATTCCTGAAGCTCAATACCGAATACGCCCAGAAGTGGCCGAACATCACCACCAAGAAGGATGCGCCGCCCGACGCCAAATCCTTCGACGGCAAGACCGGCAAGCTCGAAGCCTATTTCTCGCCCAATCCCGGCGACGGCGACTGAGGCCGGTTCCGCCAGCCTTCAGTCTGTCTGAAGCTCGTTGCCGGTCCAGACGTGCAGACCCGCCTTCCAAGGCTGTGGGCCTCGCTTTTCCGGGCCGCCACAGAGGGATTGTGTCTGGTGCAATTTTCCCCGCAAACCCCTGGCTTCGTTAACCATTCTTAACACAATAGTCCGTGAACGGTCGAAAATTGCGCCGTGCACGGACTTCCCTTCTTTAAATTTCCTTAAAATCGTGGTAGGGTCTGCGGCATGTAGAAACACGCGACTGACACGGGTTCCGGGCTTTGGGCTCGGATTTTTTTCGCCCTGACCGGATCTGGCGGCGGGCCCCGCGGGGTCTCAAAGCCCACCCCAGAGTGGAAAACGTGGCTTGGCACGGGTTTGACCGGAATGGTCCGGTTGTCCCTGACGGCCATGCTGTAGGTTGCGGCAACAGGTGGAAGGCGTAAAACATGGCGAAACCGGCCCCGAAGAAGAAGACCCCGGCAAAGAAGGCTCCGGCCAAGAAGGCTCCGGCCAGGAAAGCCAAGCCGGCGCCGAAGAAACCGGCGCCCAAGAAGCCTGCCAAGCCCGCGCCGAAGCCGAAGAAGGCCGCCAAGCCCGCCAAGAAAGCGACACCCAGGAAGGTGGCCAAGCCGGCGCCGAAGAAGGTGGCGAAGCCGGTCGCCAAGCCTGCCGTGCATAAGCCGGTGGTGAAGCCCGCCGCACCGAAGCCCGCGGCCAAGCCGGTCGAAGCAAAGCCCGTGGCCCCGGTGGCGCCCGCCCCGGCCGCGGCACCTGCCCCCGCCCCGGCCAAGCCCCAGGCCCAGGCCGCGCCCCGGAAGCCCAGCTTCAAGATCGGCGAACAGATCGTCTATCCCGCCCATGGCGTGGGCCGCATCACCAATATCGAGGAGCAGGAGATCGCCGGCGTGAAGCTTGAGCTTTACATCGTCGACTTCGAGAAGGAGAAACTCCGCCTCAAGGTGCCGACCAACCGCGCCGAGCAGAAGGGCATGCGCCGTCTGGCCGACCGCGCCCTGATTGAGCATGCCATGAAGGTCATCCGGGGCCGTGCCCGCATCAAGCGCACCATGTGGTCCAGGCGGGCCCAGGAATATGATGCCAAGATCAATTCCGGCGACATCATCGCCGTGGCTGAGGTGGTGCGCGATCTCTATCGCTCCGACCGCCAGCCGGAACAGTCCTATTCCGAACGCCAGCTTTTTGAGCAGGCCCTCATGCGCTTTGCCCGCGAGCTTGCCGCCGTGCGCAAGGTCGATGACGACCAGTGCGTGAAGGAACTGGAAGACTATCTGGCCAAGAACGCCAAGCGCGGCGCGGCCACCGAAAAGGATGGCGACGACGCAGCCGAAGAGGCGGCATGAGGCCCTGAAGTCAAGCACGGCGTCAAACGCAGGCCCGGACCAAGCATCCGGGCCTCTTTTTTTTGCCGACCGTCCCCGCTATAGCCTGAACCCACGTCCCGGTAGCTCAGCCGGATAGAGCACAGGTTTCCTAATTATATGCTCTGTCTGAGAGAAGGCGATTCGGAACAAGCGCTTAGGCCTTTGCGGTGTGGCCTGAGTACCGTATAGACACCGTGCGTGGCGCATCTACCTCCCGGTAGCTCAGCAGGATAGAGCACAGGTTTCCTAAACCTGGGGTCAGGGGTTCGAATCCCTTCCGGGAGGCCAGACACCTCACTATCTCTCATTTATCTAACGTACTGGTAGAAAACACTTTACCGTTAGAATAGCATGTTGCAGGCCGCGGTCGACGGAAAGCAACAATGCAAAAAGAAAACCTCAGGCGATATGCCTTTCCAAAGCTTAGAAGAATTAGTTTTGGAGCATTTTCGCTTTACGGATTACAGCCGAACATCTCCATTGAATTAAAAGACGGAGTGACGTGTCTCGCCGGAGCGAATGGCATAGGGAAGTCGACGTTTTTGGCTACAGTCAACTATGGGCTGACTGGCGCTGTGCCTCATCCCAGGAGAAGACTACTTTCAAACCAAAATTATCTCAAAGAATCGTCCGACTACGCAGCAGAGTATTTCAACGGTCGTATTGCCGAAAGTGATCGTGACGATGCTGCAGTGACCCTAGAGTTTGACATTGCCACAAAACGATTTGAAGTTACACGTGGGTTGTTTGATCCGAATGATTTCAGGAAGTTTACTATCAACGGAAGCTCCGTTGACAACAAAGGCAGTTCCCCAACTCCCCTGCAGATGGCCGATCTCTATCGACAGTCCGTCACTGATGCGATTGGCTTAAAGTCATTTGAACAATTTGTGTTCCTTCAGCATTTCGTTTTCACTTTCGATGAAGCTCGGCACCTATTGTTTTGGGACGATGCAGCCGCTGCGCAAGTTCTGTTTCTCTGCTTCGGCGGCAATCCTGAAGATGCCGTGAGAGCCGATACTCTAAACCGAGAGGCGGAAAAAGCGGGATCCAGAGGACGCAACACGCAATTCCAAGTTAATCAGACGCGAAGACGAATTGAAATACTCCAACAATCATTACAAGCCGACACGACTGTTGTTTCGCCTGTAGATTTAGACGCCCAATACGAAGGTATTACTGAAGCGATCACTTTGACTTCTGAACGATCAGCTAGGATCGCAGCTCAGCTCTCCGAACTGGAAGTTCACATTGCCCAGCGCAGCTCAAATGTCGCAAGTTTGCGATCTGCTTACACAGAAGCCTTTAATCGTTTCCTTCACGGTGCTTCTAAAGCAAGAAGCCACTCATTAGTAATTCGTGCACTCAATGAAGGTGTCTGCGGAGTCTGCGACTCATCCGGAACTCACGTTACGGCGCTTGTTCAGCAAAAGGTCGATGCAGGCGTATGTCCGATGTGTGGTTCGCCGATTGACAATACTGGGGACCTTAGCGCTTCTGGAAAGGCAGAGCTGGCAGATATCGATCAACGTCTATCAATAGCGCGACTGGAATTAGACGACGCTATAGCTTCGCAAGACAGGCTTCGTCGTGAGTTGGAGGGCGTTAAAGTAGAAGTCGTGGCCGCGAGAGAGGCGTTAGAAAAGTTCGAAAAAGAACATTCTGAAATTGTTCAAGTATTAAAAACGAGGCATGAAAGCCAAAGCAACCCACTTGCTCAGACAATTCAAAATTTACAACTCGCCATGGCAGAGTTCACGGCTCAACGTGATGCCGACTACGCCGAGCGTGATCAAATAAGAACTGAATTAAAAAAACTCCAGCAGGACCTAGAGGTTCGATATGCTCGCGCTGAAGAAAGCTTTCTTCCCCGGTTCCGCGAATTGGCAGAGTTGTTCTTAGGCATTGATCTCGATGTACAGTTAAAACTCACCGCTCCCGTGGGTATGAAGTTGTTAGTCGAATTAAGGGGAAACGCGAGGCATGACGAATCTCAAATGTCCGAGAGTCAGCGCTTCTTTGTCGATATCGCGCTTCGAATGGCCTTGGCACAACAGATGTCTGTCTCGAGTTCACCGGCTACTTTGTTTGTCGATACTCCTGAAGGATCGTTGGATATTGCATACGAAGACCGCGCCGGTGATATGTTCGCTCAATTTGTTCAAAGCGGACACGATCTCATAATGACCGCAAATATTAATAGCTCGAAACTGCTGACTACCTTAGGCAAGCGATGCGGTAGAAAGCATATGACGCTGAATCAAATGATTGGATGGGCAGAGCTTTCGGACGTCCAGCAGAGCGCTACTAGATTGTTTGAAAGCGCCTACAAAGACATTTCCAAAGCATTGGACCTGGGCCCTGCGGCAGTGAATTAGATGCATAGCCCCGAAGCAGTATTCGATACACTTTCCATTATCACAGAATTGGAACCTTCATTTGGCCGTGTAACGCGCCTTGAAGTCCAGCGAGCAACCTACCTTGCCTGTTTGTTGGCACTTTATGAGGGACAACCAGTGGCCGATTGGGGCTATAGATTTGCCCGCACCGAATTTGGTACACCGTTTAGTTCAAGCATAAGTGACGCCTTGGATACACTAGCAGAGGCGAGCCTCATTGAGGACGCGAATGGTAGCTTTCAACTTTCAAGGCGCGGAAAGGAACTTACCCAATCACTAGGTGAGATGTCCAATCTGTCAGGAAGAAAGCGCTTCCTACACGCGGCTTGTGGCAGCACAATTGTTGTTCCCGCCGCGACCCTAATTGAAAGTTTAGATAAAGAGCCAACTATGCATAGTGCCCTTTTGCGAAAGGGTGGCGCTGGCCTCTTAGATGGACCTGCGATAGCCTTGCTTCATGAGCAGTTTGATGCTCTGTCCCAAGCAGTTGGCGTTCAGGGAGACTTGCTAACTCCAGCTATGATTTGGCTTAGCTATGTTGCTGAGCAGCCGGTTTCTCGGCAAGATCGCGGAGCAGAATCTTGACGCTCGATATTCAGAAAATGAAAGAGATTGCTTCAAACCTTCATTCAGCTGCAGCTAACAAGCATTTTGGCTTAGCTGGCCCACAGGCTTTGCGGGAGCTTGTTGAGATCATAACTCAGATTTATCGACTAATGGAGCCCGCGACTAGAAGCGTGCCCCTAGTTGTATTCATTCGCCCGTCGCCGTCGCTATTACCGGCCTCCCAATGCGGGCCGCAGGCGCTGCATCAAGTTGCGCATATTTCCGGGCTACAACACGAGCTTGACTCAGCGTGTATGGTTGAAGTTTCTAGTGCAGGACAAGTTTCCGTTTTTGATCTAAACGCCCACAACTTAGTCGCCTTGTCCGCCGAAGCTATCGTTTATTTATACGATAACGGGCACGAGCGCTTCTACATCGGTGGAGAAAGCTACACCGTAATCAATCCAGCAGCCCCCACCCACGCAAGCGTGTTTGCGAGGCCAACATTTTCATCCTTGTCGGATGCCTTAGAAGGATATCGTAACCGAGTTGCTCGGTACACCAGTTGCTACATATTGAAAGACGCTTGGCGAGAGCCAAGACGCATTTTCCTGCGCACTAAGCCTGAAGCGACAATGCGCCGGTCCCTTCTGCAGCACTTGGCTTCCACGATCGGCCGCTTTGCAGAGGTTCGGCCAGAGCAAATTGTAGATGAAAGCCATCCCGTAGACATTAAAGTAACTTGGGTCGACACCAATCAGAGAGCGCTGATTGAGATAAAATGGCTCGGGCAGTCATGTGAAGAGGATGGGACGTTTACGACTGCTTACACGGCTTCGCGTGCGCGCGACGGTGCAAAGCAGCTTGCCGAATACCTTGATGCAAATCTAACAGCTGGCCCCGGTCTTCGCTCTCGGGGCTATCTAGTAGTATTCGACGCTCGTAGGCGCGGACTACATAAAGGCGCGACGTCACTTTCGGTGTCTGACGGACTTCATTATCGGGACGAGGAAATTGATTATAATCCCAAATATCACGAACAAAGAGACGATTTCGAAGCTCCCGTTCGAATGTTTTGCGAACCGATTGTGAGCTAATGGATTCGAAAACTTTACCAAATGTGAGTGCTTTGGAAGCTGAGCGGCTGCCAAGGCATCGATGGTACTTTTTTAAAGAAGCTTTCTCACCAGGCATCGTGAAGCATGCGATGGCTTCCGAGGATTTGCCTATTGATGCAACGGTGTTTGATCCTTTTTCTGGGAGTGGCACGACACCACTTGAAGCTGGCTTGGGAGGAAGGCGAGGAGTAGGCACAGAGGTCAACCCATTTCTCCAATTTGTTGCAAATACGAAATCGCAATCCGCATCGCTGAATGCTTTTGACAAGGCGCTCAAGTCTACGTTGCTCGGGATCCAACATGGAGCTAGCAGCAATCTCGCGACTTTCTCAACCTTCTCAGAGAAAGCTCCCAAAGCCAAAGCACAGGGAAAATGGCTTTTTAACTCCAAAGTCCTGAATGCATTTGAGGGAGGGCTACAAAGCATCGCGAAGAAAGTTGGGCCTGAATACGACATGGTTCGACTTTGCTTGATTGGCGCAGCCATGGACTCCGCCAATGCCGTGAAGGATGGCAAGTGTTTGCGATATCGCAAGAACTGGGATCAACTGAGGTTCAATCGGGACTCTCTTATATCCGCACTAATTTCGCGTGCTGACATAGTAAAAGAGGACCTGGATCTTGATCAACCCCAAAGTATCAAGGCGAGTATCGCTCGTGGAGATTCTCGTTCCTTTGGATCTAAGGAAAGATTTGATCTATGCGTAACGTCGCCACCATACTTGAACTCTTTTGACTATACAGATGTTTACCGTCCAGAATTGTTTTTGAGCGGCCTTGTCAAAGACATGGATCAGCTGAGATCCTTGAGGCTAGCGACCTTACGTTCTCATGTACAAGTCTCTTGGCCCTCTCCTTCACAAAGTGATTTTGGTCAAAGCTATTTGACGGCGATAGGTGCACTTCAAGATGCAGTTGCGTGGAATGTTCAAGTGGACAAGAATCCATGGAATTCACGACTGCCGCTCATGATTCAAGCCTACTTCGAAGACATGAGTAAGGTTTTGAGCAGGCTTCGAAAGCGATCAAAACCAGACGCAAGCATTTGGTTGGTTGTCTCGACTTCCGCTTATTGTGGCGTGGAAATTCCGGTGGATCTTATTATTGCTGACATCGCAGGGCGATCGGGTTGGTCACTTCGAGAAGTAGTTGTCTTACGCCGACTAAGACGAGTCGCTTGTCAACAGTGGGATGAGTTGAGTAAACGAATGGATGCGGGAGGCCCGTTTCTCAGAGAGAGTCTGGTTATACTTGATGCATCTTAGAGTGCCTACAGACTCTCTGAGCAAGTTTATTTCATCATCCCGACGCTTTGGCAGCACGCTGCCTTGATTAAACGATTTGCAGTAGATTTGCGGACACCCGCTTAAGAAATCGCCTATGCTTTCCATCCCGCGCAAATTTGGCGGCAAGCATGTGATCGCCAATCTTGACCATGGCCTCGTAGCCGTACCACTGTCGATAGCGCTCAGTAGCGTCTCTCACATCGGCTGACGATGAGTCCGTGGACGATTAGTCGACATATCCGCTGCATGGCGGTATGGCTGACTACAAGCGAGTCTTGGCGGAAAATGTGAAGCAGGCCCGAAAGGAACTGGACCTGTCGCAGGAGGCGTTTGCCCTGGAGACGGAAATCGACCGGACCTACATTTCCGGCATCGAACGAGCCAAGCGCAATCCGTCGCTGATGCTGATTTTCAAGCTGGCCGACCGGCTCAAGACAACGCCCGCCGAACTGCTGACACCGGCAAAGAAATAGGCAAGCCTCAGTCCATCAGGATTTTGGCATCCCGCACCGTTGCCAGCCCTTCCATGACGGCTTCCTGGACGAAACCAGCAGGCGCCTGCTTGGAATGCCCATCATTGAGCGCCCCGATGTATGGCAGGCTGTTGGCAATGTGGATTTCCCGATTGGCGGTGATGTCGAAGCGGTCAATCAGCTCGTTTGCCTGACTGATTGCGGCTTCGGCGTTCGCCTCGCCAGTGCTGCCCTTTTCGCCCAGCACATGCGCTGGGAACAGTTGGCGGAATGCCTGGTCGAGTTCGGCTGTCCAGTTGGAGCGCGCTCTGCCGGTATCGACAGGCGTAGCATTGATCACGGCTCGCGTGACCGCCTTGGCACAGTCCTTGACCGCCTGCTCGACGTTGCCTTCGACCTGGACGGACAGCCGGCTAATGCGCCTGGCGAAGTCATCAAGCCCGCCCATGCGTCACCTCACCTTTCCGCGCTTCGGCCCGAAGTTCAGCCGCTTGAGCCGTTCAATGTGAAATCTGCGGCCGACTGCCCGCTTGTCCTCAGGCCATGCCTCCTTGCGGAGGTAGACGCCCTCAGGCTGCGGCTCATAGCCGAAGATCAGCAAGAGGCCGGTCGTAGCGCGGCAGGCGTGCTCGTCGAACTCCTCGAAGGTGCCGCCAAAGGCGAGATGCGCGTCCATCGGATCGGTGACGGCACACCCGGCAAGGCGCTCCCGCACGAAGCCTTCAAACTGGCGGAGCTTGGTCGAGTGGTTGAGGCCGGGAACGCCGAAGAAGCTGCGATATGTCTCCTCGGTCATCATCAAGCCCCCCGCAGATAGGAACCGCCCCGGTCGAGGTTCGGCCAAGTTGATTGCACCCTTGCACCGATGGGAAGGCCGGGAACAAAGGCGGCAGGCGCGGACGTGAGATCGACAGACGACCAGCCGACAAGCGCATTCGGCTCACCGAGCAGCGTTTCGGCAACGGATCGGGCGGCGGATGCGCTCGCACCAACTGCGACGGCAAAGTTCAACTGGTCGCTGCGACGCTGTTCTTCACGAGCGGGGAAAAAGGCATAAGTCGGCATGGTCAGTCCTCCTGTGTTTCATCATCAAGGTTTGAAAGATCGGCACCGATGGCCCGCTCGTCACGCCGCATGAGCGCGAGGCCCACTGCCCGCGTGGGGTTTGCCTTGCCCGTCTCGAAGGCACTGTCGGCATGGACAGCTTCAACGGCGAGGCGGTCCACCTCGGCAATGGCCTGCGTGACCTTACGCCATTCGTCACCGACAAGGGCGTCGGCCAGTTCCTGGGAGGAAAAGGCGCGGTCATTGATGGGAAGGCCGGAATTGCGGGTGAGCAATGCTGCCGCGAGTTCCTTGTCGCCTGTGGAGGCGGCAAAGGCTGCAAGCGATTCCAATTCGATCTTGCCGGACTTTTCGATCTGGTGAAGCAGACGGCTACGGCGCTCCGAGCCAAGGCCCTCGCGTGCGAGCATCTGAACCGGGCTCTGGTAGTGGGCGCGGGCTGAGTTCACTTCCTCGCGCAGTGCGCCGATGGCCTTGAGATAGGCAACGCGGCTGTCGAGCGACTGGCGCTTGAGTTCACCGCGGTAGCCGCCCACGGCGCGGGCCACGATCTGGCTGCGCTGGTTGACGGAAAGATCGGCGAGCGAGCGTTCCACATCATCGCGGCGCTGCTTCGCTCGCCCTTCAAGTCCTTCGAGCAACTTTGTCTGCTGCTCACGATTTTCTCGTGCCCGGCGCAATCGGTCGAATACGTCCGTCACGGACACCCACCGGTTCACAAGGGCCACCTTCTTGACCGCCATGCTCAATCTCCTTTGTCATCGCATCACGCGACGAACCGGGAGAAAACAGGCGCGGGCTCAGCCGTCTTGTTGTCACCGCCATCGCGGTACGGACGACCCATCGGCCGACCGGACGCGATCAGGATGCAACAGTCTGATTCTTGTCGGTGCCAGCAATCGGAGGATTCAGCGGATCAATAAGATGAAATTTCTGGTAGGCGAACCTCCTGACCGCTCTCTCGCTCAACTTTGAAAACAGAATCTCATAGGCATCCTCGCGATTGCCGTCTTTCAAATAGATGAAATCCTGAATGGCTTTTTCGATTTTGGCCATGAGCTTTTCCGCAGCGACCATCTTTTCGCGATCTTCACGCATTGTCGATTGTTGGAACTGATGGGAGTTTTCGTCCTGAATCACCCGCTTCAGTTCACGCCCAATCGTGTCTTCAAAGTATTCAAGCGTTCCCGGACCCGTGCGGTTGAAGCCGTTCTTCCAAGGTGAGCTGCTGCGTCCCTTCCAAGCCATTTTCCATCTCCTCAATCGATCTGTCGTCGGTACTGGAGAGATTCAATGAACGCATTTTTTCTTCCCGTCCAAAAGGGAACACTCACATGAGGCCATTTTTCGACACTATCCCATGTGAGTGTGTGCCGCATGCAACACTTTCCGTTACTGGGTCTAGACCACGTTTCGCACTTCCAATCATTGACGATCACTCACCAGGATTTGCTCTGTGCTTCACCTGATTTTCATCAGCCATGCGCAGCCAAAGTTCCTCAGGCATGGGCCTGATCATCCAGAACCACGCGCCTGTCGGCTGGCCATAATTGGCCACAAGATGACTTCCACCACCCTCCGCTGCGATGGTGATGGGCGCTGTGGCCTCCAGCGATGCTGCCAAGGCTTCGACGGCCACGAGATCGCGCAGCATCCGCTCCACCGTCTCAGTTGATTGGCTTGATTGCGGCATCTGCTTCTACCGTGAGATAGCGTCCAAGGAGTTCGATCAGTGCCGCCTTGTCTGCGGGTGCCATTCTGGCGATGACACGGGGATCAAGACCGGCAGGCGCAGAAGCAGCCGAGCCGCCGTCAGCCGTGAAGGCCAGGAAAGCATTGAGGCGTTCGGGCCAACGAAATTTGAGCAGCACCTCGATAAGGCGATCCGAAGGCTCGGCATCGTCCATAGAACGCTCGAAAGCCTTGCTCAGAACCTGATGAAAGGCTGTGTCCATGGCAGCACCATACTTCGCACCAAATTCGGCATCGCGCCGCCTGTGGTCATGGATGGTGGCGACCGAAATGCCGATCTGCTCTGCTGCCATCTTCGGCGACCCGGTTCTTGCGACGATGTCCAGCACCTGCTCCTCGATGGCAGGCGACCACCTGCGATCTAGCTCAGGCCGCCGCACCTCTCTTGCTTCAACCGTCAAACGCGTCATGTGGTGATTCTCATATGGATTCGTAAATTTATGGCGGGTATTCAATTCTAGTCAGGCCATTATTGCCTTTCGGCTTACCGAGCGTGTCAACTACGGAAGTAACTCTGATGGGTCAGTCTAAAATCCCGTTCTTTGCCTATGTCGATGAAACGGGAAATACAGGTCACAATCTTTTTGATGAGGCCCAGCCTGACTTTTTTGCGGCAGCGCTAATAACCAAAGGAGATTTTGATCCACGGTTCAGAGAAGATGTTGTTTCCCTTGCAAACTTGCATGGCTCGAACGCTTTGCATGGGCAAAAACTTGGAGTGGGTCGACTAGAAGTTATTGCACCTCAACTGCTCAAAATTCTGAATGCATCTGAAGCCACTTTTTTCATGTCGCGGGTAGAAAAGAAGTATCTCTTGTGTTCGAAAATGTTCGACGCAATTTTTGACTCTGGTGAGAATGCTGCAGTCGCTTGGCACCACTACAATCTCCGGGCTTCAAGGCTCATGCTGGTCTTCAAGCTTGCTGTTACAATCGATATAGATACAGCCAAATTGTTCTGGAAAAGCATCTTGGAGCCGAAGGAAGATGTTGCACTGAAAATGCTGCCAGAGGTTTGTGACAGATTGCTTAGCAATCTACATCAGGTTCCCGATGCGCGATCACGTGAGGTCCTAGGTCAGGGCTTGAATTGGGCGCGAGAAAACCCAGAGGCAATACAGATTTACACGGACCGACAAACTTCAAGACATGGGCACTTTCCCAACCTTGTGGCCTTCGCAAATCTTCTGGACGGCTTGGAAATGCTGTCTACCCAGCGCAAGCGCAAGATTTCTAGCATCAAACATGACCAACAGAGCGAGTTCGAGCAGACACTGAAAGCTTGGCACGAGATGTTCTCGAATGCATCGCCGGAAGAGATCAAGTGGGCCGGTGAGAGCTACAAGCTTCAGAAGGTTGTAGGAAGTCAGTTCAAGGTGTTTGAAGACTCCGAGAGTCCTGGAATCCAAATCACCGATGTAATTCTCTGGCTATATAGCCAGTTTCGAAAGGGAAAAGCATTGCCACATGGCTGTCAGTCGTTGGTAGATTATTCTCTGCTGAATGGATGGGAGAACGATTTCTCATTCGATGGTGTGGAACGCAGTTTCATCGAAAAGTTTGGCGCTGTCCTCTCGCAGCCTCTGTCGCCTGAACAGGAGGCCTCAGCTCGAGCTATGCTACAGAAGGCGGAAGAAAATAGGTTAGCATCAATGGCTCAGTATAAGGCTGATAAGCTTCCACCGTTTGCAAGGCCCTCAATAAAGGAAATATCGGACATGCGAGAGGATTGATACATCAAGCCATACGTCGAATTCATAAAAACTCCCTATATACCCGACAGTAAGTGAGCATGAGGCACGTGGTGATGCCAGAGCGCCGCCTGCCTGACGCATGGAAGTCGGTTGTTCCCAGCCCCCTTGGTCCAGCGATTGTTTCCAGTGCCTGGGCCGGTGCTTTCCCAGTCACAATCATCCAAGCCCTTGCACCGGCTGATCTTCCCGACTCACAGCGCCCAATCACGACACGTATGCTCTGAGGTTCGATCCTGCCTCTCAGATTTGCCGCACGCCGCCTCGGTGGCCCTGAGGCACAGTCATCCACGTCGCAGCAGCATCGAAAGCGTGGCGCCGCACCTGGCATGTACTGCCTCTGCCTTGCTTGCCTGACTGCCTCAGGGGTCGCACGCGCGAGGACTACGGGGTCTGCGAGGCGAGCGCCACCATCGCTCAGCCGGTCCATGCCTGGGCGGTAGACAGGCAGACGGCATTTTCGACGTTTCCGAAGTCCTATAGCTTCGCCGCCTCAGCGCCTGCCCTTATCAATGCAATTGCCTCATGTTCTGTTGAACAGATTGCTGAAAGATATTGTCTACTCTGTCTACCGATACGTAAGCGGCTGATCTTGTTACGACAACCGGTGGACTTGTGAGGCGTCCACCGGCTGTTCTCCCTTGTCTACCATCAGGCAATCAATCAACGCATGAGGTCGATGGCATAGTGCGCGACATAGGCATCGATCCGGCCTGAGGCACCGATGCTCTCCCATGTCTCATGGTTTCTCAGTGACCAAAGCTGCCATGACGGCCTGTTCGCACTCTGCTTGGTGTAGCGGGTGTGCGCCACAGCTCCCAGCTCCTCCTTCAGGAACTTCGCAAGCCGTGAGCGCAAGCTTGACCTGCCTGAGAGCCTGGCAGGCACCGCCTGGACGAGATCATCGACGCGCACCAGGTCAAAGTCGAAGGGCGCCTCATTGGCCTCATGGAGGTCCAGCAGGAACGCCTCGGCATCCCCCATCGCCATCCTGCGCATTGTCTCCTTGCCGGAGGTCGCAGGCGCAACGCCATGGCCATTGAGGACGATGCGGCGCTGCATCAGCCAATGCTTCACGAAGGCAGCACCGCCATGCTCCAGGTAGGCAAAGAGCCTGTCATAGTAGTCAGGCTCCTGCTTGGTTGCAGGTGAGAAGACGACAAGCCACCGCCTGTCGCCATGCTCGATCTTCAGTGCGTCATCGTGGTTGGTGAAGCAGATGAAGTTGAGGTGATTGGGGATCGAGTAGAGTGAGCAGTTCTTCTCCTCGATCCTGATCATCGGGTCGGTGATGACGGGCTTCAGGCGGTTCGCCACCTCAAGACGGCCGAGCGTCATCAGTTCTTCGACGATAGCCAGCTGTGCGCCTTCCATCCAGTGCGTCCAGCGCGACACGACCTCGTCATTCGAGGGCCGCACCACATTGGGCCTGCCGATGATCCGCTCCATCAGGTTGCCGATCCAGCTCTTGCCGGTTCCCTGCGATCCGCGCACCAGAAGGGCAAAATGGATCTTCTGGGCAGGCTTCTGGGTCAGCAATGCCAGATAGTCGAGCACCAGTTCACGGTCCCCTTCATGGGGAAACAGATACGCCATGTGATCCAGAAACGGCTTCACGTCACCGGGCTTTGCCTCGACGCCTGACTTGCGCCAGATGTTGTAGACGCCACTCTCGCCTCCTTCCGAGAACTCGGGTGCTTCCGGCAGATAAACCAGCCTCTCGAACTTCCTGACGGGAATGCGGGACTTCCAGACGGCATTGAGAATCTCGCCATCGGGATAGAGGCCGCCATGGAGCGCCTTCCACTGATCAGTGCGGTACTTCCGGCCATCCGCGCGCCGGATGAACTGCATGGCTTCGGCAACAAAGACCCAGCCGTCCCAGACATCCGCCAGTGGTGCCGTTGCAGGCCCCGCTTCGGCATTGTCGGGGAAGTCATCTGCCGCGGCAACACGGCCAAGAGACTCGATCGCCTCGCGCCGCCGCGCGACAGGCAAGGCCGCAATCAAGGTACGGACGGTGATCGCACCTGGCTTGTTGTCGAGCGAGTTCCAACGCTGCCTGATCTTGCCGCCATGAGCAGAATAATCAGGATCGGATGTTGACCAGGCGGCGAACTCGTCAATGCCGCTTCCGCCTGTTGCCTGGTGGCAGGACATCATCAGCTCCCGCCACTTCGTCTCGTCGCGATAATCTGACACGTCAATCCAGCCCAGCCATTCCGCCAGGCGTTCGGGATCGAGTTCGCCGTAACTGCTGTCCGATGACGCCGCAGACGGCTTCTCTATGGCCTTCAGGAGTGCCGTGGACGCTTCGGGCGCTTCCGACAGCGTCAGAGCAAGCGGATCGTCATCGAGGCTGTAGGGCTTCGCCGTGTCAGGATGGATCGAGCCTGCCGCCACGACCTGACGGCCATGCGACTTGAACTCAATGCCGGGATAGTCAGGCAGTCCGTTGACGACCCGGATGTGGGTCGGCTTGCGCAGATAGAGGTGCAGGCCACCGCCGCCCGTCCTGACAAAAGGGGCATCAGGCAGACCGAAATCCGCCTTGAGTCGGCCAAGCGGATCGTCATTTTCGCGGAAGTGACGGGGATCGATATCGATGACCAGGTCCGTGTCGCGCAGGCGAACGCCGATGTTGCCGCCCTTGCGCATCCGGGCCTTTGCGTCGGCGGCCAAGAGAGACGGCGAGCGCCGCCATCCCTTCTCTGCGGGAACCTTGCCGTCAACCGGGATCAGGTCATGACCGGCCTTCAGGTGGGCAGATAGCGCCTTCGGATCGTGAGATGCTGGCACTTCGGCTGAAGCCGTTCCGGCATTCTCGGAAGCGTCGGACACGACAGCCATCTCCTCGGCACTTGCGGACGCGCCACACTCCAGGGCGCGTCCGTTCTCATATGTGGGACTGGTCATCGTGCCACCTCCCCGCGAATGAAGGCGTCGAGATCGGTCACATGGTAGCGCACCGACTTGCCGTGAATGGCGTGGTAGCGCGGGCCTCCGCCTGCGGCACGCCAGGTGCGCATCGTGCCGGGGGTCGAGCCGATATAGACGGCGGCCCCTTCGGTATCGAGCCAGGGACTGCGGTTGTGGCTGTCGAGAACGCGCTTCAGGGCGTCTTCGACATCCTGCCGTGTCAGGGATGATGTCATCGTATGGGTCTCCGTTTTGCCATTCGGGTTCAGCCGAAGGGCAAGGTTCAGACGTCTGGTTTTCTGTCTGAGGAGACCGGCTTCACCGGTCACGCGAGATGCCTTTCGGGCTTCCTCGAAATCTCGCGCGTCGTCTAATGATCACCTTTTCCGGTTCATGGGCATCAACGTTTCTCGGGTTTGCGTGGGCGTGGCTGAATGACGCAACCGGGAGTTACTGGCGCGCCTTTCCCCGCACATAGGCGTCAAGGTCATCCAGGTGATAGCGGATGAACTTGTCGTTCACGGTGTAGAACTTCGGGCCTTCGCCCTTGGATCGCCAGCCTTTGAGCGTTCCCGGCTCCCGCCTGAGATAGGCGGCAGCGGCTTCGGTGTCGAACCAGGGGGTGGTGCGGTGCATGTCGAATAGCCACTTCACGGTCCTCTCGACATCTTCCAGGGTGATGCGGCCTTGTCGCTTTGCGGGCCTTTCCTTCTGGTTCGGTGCCGGCGGCAATTCGTCATCCGGCGTCCGGGTCTTACGCGGCATGGTCGAGCCCATCCGCCTGAGGGGCCGGCAGCAGCTTCGGCCTTCCCGCCAGCACCTTGTCTTCCAGCGCCTGCGTCATCGGTCTCAGGTGCTCGACCAGGTGTTCGGCATGAACATAGCCGCCCGAGGCACCGGGCAGTTTCTGCCCAAGAAGCAGCGCGCTTTCGGCATAGGGAACACCCGCCGCAATGAACATGGTGCGGGCGAGGTGGCGGTATTCATGGGGGCTGGGCAGGTCCTTGCGGCCTTCCTTGGGTTCTTCCACACGGCCGCTCGCACTCGTCGGCGAAGACCACAGCCACGGTGAATTGAGCGGTGCATCCTCCTCCATGCGGGCCTTGATGACGGAGGTGAGCCACTTCCCCATCGGGAACAACATCTGCCCGCCAACCTTCAAGTGCCGGAAATGCATCGTGCCCCGTTCAAGGTCCACGTCATCGCGCCGCACGGTGAGAAGCGAGGTCCGGCGTGCACCCGTCAGCAGGAAGGCCCGGTGCAGGTCGCGGCGAATGGGGCTCAGCGTTTCAGTCTCGGCCCACCACGCTGCAAGGTCGATGGCGCCCACCTGCCGGTTCGGCGGATTGGGAATGCGGATCGCGGTGACAGGGTTCGAGACGAGCGTCTCGTCGAGCCGCATGGCGGTATTGATGACGGCGCGAAGGGTGCGCAGCACACAGGTCGCCGTCGTCTGCCCGCTCTTTGAGCGGAGCGTGTCATAGAAGTCCCGCACGTCCGTCCGTGTAAGATCGGCAATTGCCTTGTTCTTCCACCTTACAAGATAGTGATCGACGTTGTAGCGGTAGCTGATCTCGGTGGCTTCCCGGAACGGCTTCTCGCCCAGGTGTTTTTCCAATGCCTGCGAGAGCGTGATGCCGCTCTCCTGCGGACGGGCCGTGGGATCGACACCGGACTGGATGGTGCTCATCAGCTCCTTGGCTTTGCGCCGCGCCTCCCTCAGGCCCATCCGGTCCACCCGGTCGATCTTCACCCGGACCGTGCGGACATGCCGCCCGTTCCGCCGCACGTCGCCCTGGACGGCATAGGACTTTGTCGTGGCATGGCAGATCACCATCAGGCCCTTGACCTGTTCGTCCCGCCAGATGCCGGACCCATATTCGAGGTCGCGGATGCGCGCCTCGGTCAAATTCACAACAGCCATTTTTCTCGCTCCGAACACTGTGTCAGACACCGAAAACAGATCGCTCAGGATCGGCTTTCGATTAGCGATGATGTCGTGTAAGGTGCTGTTTGCGAACCAACAATTCGCACGGACCGGCACTGGATCGACGTACTATGACCTTATTCCTAAACCTGGGGTCAGGGGTTCGAATCCCTTCCGGGACGCCACTCCAACGCCATTGCCCCCTTTGTCGCCTTGCGCCGGGGCCGCGGCTGCGTCCATCATGCGCTTCATGACTCATCCGCCCTTCACCGCCCTCATCGACAGCCTGCCCTCGACCGTGCCCTTTGTCGGGCCAGAGGCCCTGACCCGGCGCACCGGCCACGCCATTGCCGCACGCATCGGCGCCAATGAAAATGTCTTCGGTCCCTCGCCCCGGGCCATTGCCGCCATGCAGGCGGCGGCGGGGGAGGTCTGGCAATATGGCGATCCCGAGAACCACGATCTGAAGCAGGCCCTGGCCAGCCATCTCTGCGTGGCGCCGGAAAACATCACCATCGGCGAAGGCATCGACGGCCTCTTTGGCTATGCCGTCCGCCTTTTTCTCAATCCCGGCGATGCCGTGGCAACCTCGCTCGGCGCCTATCCCACCTTCAACTATCATGTGGCGGGCTTTGGCGGCCGGCTTGCCACCACGCCCTATGTCAACGACCGCGAAGACCCGGAAAGCCTGCTGGCCCTGGCCCGGCGCGAGGACGCCCGGATCATCTACTTCGCCAATCCCGACAATCCCATGGCCACCTGCTGGCCCGCTGCCGAAGTGCAGCGCCTGATCGACGCCACGCCGGAAAGCACCATGTTGATGCTGGATGAGGCCTATGGCGAATTCGCGCCGCCCGGCACCATGCCACCGCTGGATGCGACGCGGCCCAATGTGTTGCGCTTCCGCACCTTTTCCAAGGCCTATGGCATGGCGGGTCTGCGCGTCGGCTATTGCATCGGCCATCGCGACGTCATCGGCGCCTTCGACAGGATCCGGAACCATTTCGGCATGACCCGCCTGGCGCAGGTGGCGGCTCTTGCCGCCCTGGCCGATCAGGACTGGCTCGCCCAGGTCCAGCGGAAGGTGGGCCTGGCCCGCGAGCAGATTTACACCATCGCCAGCGCCAACGGGCTTGCCGCCCTGCCCTCGGCTGCCAATTTTGTCGCCGTGGATTGTGGCCGCGACGGCACCTTCGCCCGCGCTGTCGTCGATGGCCTGCTGGAACACGGCGTCTTCATCCGCATGCCCGGTGTTGCCCCGCTCAATCGCTGTGTGCGTATTTCCGTTGGCACCGAAGCCCAATTGAACCGTCTGGCCACGGCGCTGCCCGAGGTTTTGCAGCGCCTCGCCTGAGGCCGCCACTGGTGCCTTTAGGACTTTGTTAAGGCCGCCGGGCAAAGACCCATTAAGCCTTTGCTGCTATGCCCCGGCGGGGAGGCCTCGGTGACGGCTAAGTCCTGGCTCAAATCTCTATTTGCCCTGTTCACGGTTCCCGCCGGGAATCCCGAGCTTATTGCGGCCCAGATCACCGCCTTTTCCAAGCAGCTTCCGCTGCTCTATTTCGTCCTGCTGGCCAACACGCTCTTCGTCGCCGCCACCCACGTCAATGTCGCCCCTCCTTGGCTTGCCATTTACATTCCGGCCATCCTCACCGTTCTCTGCATCGTGCGCATCTGGTCCTGGCTCCGGGTTCCTCGCCTCAACCTTGCGCATGAGGCTGCCGTGGCCCGCCTGCAGTCCACGGTGATGATGGTCGGCGGTTTTGGCCTGGCCTTCACATTCTGGGGGATTGCCCTCTATCCCTATGGCAACACCTTTCAGCAGTTGCACGTCACCTTCTTCATGGCGATCACGCTGATCGCCTGTGTCTTCTGCCTCATGCATGTCCGGGCGGCGGCCCTCTTGCTCAATCTCATCGTGCTCATTCCCTTTGCCTGGTTTTTCATGAGCCAGAACCAGCCGGTGCTCATCGCCATTGCCGCCAACGTGGTGCTGGTGAGTCTGACGATGATCATGATTGTCATCACCCACTACCGTGACTTTGCCCGGATGGTGGAGCAGCGCACCGAACTGAGCCGGCGTCAGGTGGAGGCCGAACGTCTCATCAGCGAGAACATGCGTCTGGCCAACAGCGACAGCCTCACCGGCCTGCCCAACCGCCGCAGCTTCTTTGCCGCCATCGAACGTGAGATTGACTTGGCCAGGGCGAGTGGCGCTCCGGTGGCGGTGGGCCTCATCGATCTCGATGGTTTTAAGGCCGTCAACGATCTCTATGGCCACCAGGTGGGCGACCAGCTTCTGATGGAGGCAAGTCGCCGCCTCATCACCTATCCCGGCTGGGAGGCCTTCTTTGCCCGCCTTGGCGGTGATGAATTCGGTGTCTTGCTCAAGGGGGCCGCGCATCAGGCCGAGGTGGATAATTTTGGCCGCGAGATCTGCGCCATCCTGCGCCAGGCCTATGTCATGCCCGAAGTGACCGCAGAAATCTCCGCGTCCATCGGCTTTGCCATTCATCCCGATGCCGGCGACACGGTCGAGCGCCTCATCGAGAACGCCGACTATGCCCTCTATCAGGCCAAGCAAAAGGCCAGCGGCACGGCGGTCATCTTCAGCCTCGATCATGCCGTGGAAATCAAGCGGCTGAATCAGGTCGACCAGCTCCTGCGCAATGCCGATCTCGACCAGGAGTTGTCACTGCTCTATCAGCCCATCATCGATCTCGAAACCGGCCGCATCACCGGCGCCGAGGCTCTGGCCCGGTGGAATAATCCCACACTCGGTGCGGTCAGCCCCGTCCAGTTCATCAAGGCCGCCGAGCGATCCAATCTCATCAACCGCATCACGGTCCTGCTCTACCGCAAGGCGCTCACGGAAATGCAGCTGTGGCCGAAGTCGGTGGGCCTGTCCTTCAATCTTTCAGCCCGCGACATTGCCTCGCATGAAACCATTCTGCATCTCGCAGCCATCACGCTGAAGAGCGGCATCAATCCGCGCCGCATTGAATTTGAAGTGACGGAAACCGCCCTCATGGCCGATTTTGATCAGGCCCTGGCAGCCCTCACCCGGCTGCGCAACATCGGGCTGCGCATCGCCCTTGATGACTTCGGCACCGGTTATTCCAGCCTCGGCTATGTCCACCGCCTGCCGCTCGACAAGGTGAAGATCGACAGCCGCTTTATCGCCGACATTGCCGAAAACCGCACGGCACGCTCCATCGTCAAAAGCGTCATCGATCTCGCGCGCAATCTTGGTTTTGCCAGTCTGGCCGAAGGCGTGGAAACCGAAGAACAGGCCGGCATCATTCACGCCCTGGGTTGCGGCTTTGCGCAAGGCTATTATTTCGGCCGGCCCATGACCGGCGCTGACTTCCGCCATGCGGCGGAAGGCGAAAGCCGGACCGTCATCAGCGCGTGAGACGCCTCACGCCGCCGCAAGCAGGTCGTTGAGGTCAAGACGGCGCGTGACCATGGCCAGGCTGCCATCGGCGGTGCGCGGCCATTCGGCTTCCGGCTTGTCCCAGTAAAGTTCGACGCCATTGCCATCGGGATCACGAAGATAGAGCGCCTCGGACACACCATGGTCAGCCGCCCCCTCCAGCGCCACGCCATGGGCCAGGAGCCGTTTCAGCGCCCGGCCCAGGTCAGCCCGCGCCGGATAGAGAATGGCGGTGTGATAGGCCCCGGGGGCCTGGGGCGCAGGCGGTCTGCCGCCCTTGTTTCCCCAGCTGTTCAGCCCGATGTGGTGATGATAGCCCCCCGCCGAGACAAAGGCCGCATCCGGCCCATATCGCTGGGTCAGGGTGAAGCCGAGCGCCCCGCAATAGAAGGCCAGGGCGCGCTCCACGTCAGCCACCTTCAAATGCACATGGCCGATGCGCGTGCCCGCAGGCAGCGGCGGAAAATCCATGGTCGCCTCCGATACGTAACTATCAATGTTACTTAACATAGGGCTGGCGACCGCCGCCTGCAAGGGGCGGCCGCACGATGGTGAAAACGGTGCATGGCCGCAGGCCAAGGCTTGAGCCCGTCCCGCGCTGCGCCGAATATGCCGCGACCCCTTTCTGGAGACTGCCATGACCCGGCGCGATTTCAAAAACAATCTCACCGTCGTTGACCATCCCCTGGTGCTGCACAAGCTCACGCTCATGCGCGACAAGAACACACCCTCGGCCGTGTTCCGCCAACTGCTGCGCGAGATCAGCCTGCTTCTGGCCTATGAGGTGACGCGCGACCTTCCCATGACCACCCAGCACATCGAAACGCCGGTGGCGCCCATGGATGCCCCCATCCTCCTGGGCAAGAAACTGGTCATCGTTTCCGTGCTGCGCGCCGGCAATGGCCTGCTGGAGGGCATGCTTGACCTGCTGCCCTCGGCCCGCGTCGGCCACATCGGCATGTATCGCAACCCCGAGACCCTGCAGCCCGTGGAATATTACAAGAAGTTGCCCACCGACATTGCCGAACGCACCGTCATCGTGGTCGATCCCATGCTGGCCACCGGCAACTCCGTTGCCGCCGCCATCAAGCGCATCAAGGAAACCGGGGCCAAGGACATCCGCTTCGTCTGCCTGCTGGCCGCACCGGAAGGGGTGACCCATGTGCATGAAACCCACCCCGATGTGCCGGTCTTCACGGCGGCGGTGGACAGCCATCTCAACGATCACGGCTACATCGTGCCGGGCCTGGGCGACGCGGGCGACCGCATGTTCGGCACCAAGTGACGGTTACCGTCCGTTAAGCACACACCGCAAAAGGTAAAATTGCAAACATTCCAGCAAGCATTGATGCACTAGCCTGAGTCCCGAAACACAGGGAACCAGGCTGTTCATGTTGGCTGCCGTCAAACATCGACCCAATGAGAAGCCCGCCAAGGGCCGCCGGGTCCTCTATGCCGAGGACTCACCTGCCGCACGCATCGTCACCACCGCCCTGCTGGAAAAGCTGGGATATCAGGTGGACGCAGTGGAGGATGGCGAGGCCGCCCTCAGCCATGCCCGCAGCGCGTCCTATGATGTGATCCTGCTCGACATCGAAATGCCGGTCATGGATGGGGTGACCGCTGCCCGCCGCATCCGCGCCCTGCCCGGCAGCAACGGCGAAGCCCCCATCCTCGCGCTCTCGGCCTTCCTGGCCGATTCCACCGAGGCCACCCATTGGCGCGATGCCTTCGACTGTGCCCTGCCCAAGCCCGCCAACCGCAACGAGCTGGAAAACGCCCTGAACCGGGCGCTGGACTTGCGCGCCGCGCACCATGGCCGCCCGGTCGATGCACTGCTCCTGCCCTCGGGCGCTGCCGATGGCGTGGCAGTTCTGGCAGGTCTGCGCGAAGCCCTGCCGCAGGGGTCATGGACCCGGCTTCTGGCCACCGCTGCGGGCGAAATGCGCCATGCCGTCATGGTCATGGCCGCCTGCGCCGAGGCCGGCGACGGCGAATGTGTGGCCCGTGCCGCCCACAGTCTTGAAGGCCTGGCCCGCACCTTTGTGGCCGAGGAGATCTTCGGCCTGGCGCGCGAGTTGCAATCGGCGGAAACCGCCTTCACGCCGCTTCGACTGGCCACGCTCTTTGCCGCCATCGACCGCTGGCAGGGCCAGTAAAACCCTGAAGCAACCTGACTTTTGCTGGACTGAGCAAAAGTCAGATCGGTTGCTCGCCATCAAAAAGTCAGAGCGGACGCTTACAGAGAAACCGGCGGTCAGTTGGAATCAACTGCCGCCGACAAGTTGCTCGAAAATCAATATGTTGGCGCAACTTTTCTCGCTCAAATCGTTCCGATTTGATCGTCCGTTGCGCTAATCCTGATCCCTGGCCGCAGGCTCGATCTTCAACTCAAAGGCCCTCAACATGCGCAACGCCTCGTCGAGGTCAGGCGACAGGCGGCGTTGAGCCCGGATCAGGATTGGGGCGGCGGCGGCTTCAGTGGTCTTTTCCTTGTGCATGGTCATTCCTTTTTTGCCACCCTATCGCTCAGCCGCTAAATATTTACTAAGTCAGGCGCAACGGAATGCGCTCGAGCGGTCCGTCCTGATAAAACGACGGCACACACAACTGTGATTCCCATAACTGGGAACATTTGTTATCTCACAATCCACCTGCCAACCGAGAAGAGAGGTCTTCAATGCTGCGTTCCTTTGCCAAAGCCACCGCCATCATTGGTCTGAGTGTTACCCTGGGTGCGGGCGTCGCCCTTGCCGGGCCGGATGAGGCCATCAAGCTGCGCCAGGAAAACTTCAAGACCATCGGCAAGGCCATGAAGGAAATGGGTGGCATGGCCAAGGGTGAAGTGGCCTTCGATCTCGCCAAGGTGAAGGAGCAACTCGGCATCATGCAAGCGGCCTTCAAGTCCAACAAGGACAACCAGGTCTTCGCCCCCGAAAATCAGACCGGCACGGTGGAAACCTGGGCCAAGCCCGAAATCTGGACCAACCCCGAGGGCGTTGCCGCGGCCTCGTCCAAGCTGGGTTCGGCACTGAAGGTCATGTCCGAGGTGACCGATGAGGCCGGTTTCAAGACCGCCTTCCAGGACCTGGGCGGTGCCTGCAAGGGCTGCCACGACGACTTCCGCCGCCCCAAGGATCAGTGAGAAACTCCATCCCGCAGAAAACCCGGCCTCATCTTGAGGCCGGGTTTTTCATGCGAGCTTCTGATCAGCAAGCCAATGGCTGATGATCCCCGCCGTTTCCGCCGGATACTCAAGGCTGGGGAAATGGCCGCAGTCGGCAATCTCGGCATAGCGCCCGCGCGGCACGGCCTGTGACAGGCGCAGACCATCGGCCGCGGCGCTGAACCTGTCCTCGCGCCCCCAGAGACACAGGACCGGCATGGCGAAGCCCGGCAACCGCGGCCAGAGATCGCCGCGGTGGGCCAATGCATCCGATTGCCGCGCCATCCCCTCCGGCCCCATGGCGCGCGCCATGCGGATGAAATCATCCCGCGTGGCCTCTCCGCGCGGCCCCGGCAGGTGAGACACCATGTCGCCCATTTCCGCCAGCACCTGCTCGAATTCGCCGCCGCGCATGCGCTCACCCCGCCTCAACCCCACGGCCTGATCGGCGATGGGTCCGGCACTGGCCCCGATGACCACCAGTCCCGTCACGCGGTCCGGCGCGGCCAACGCCACCTCCATGGCAACCCGACCACCGAAACTGGTGCCCATCACGATGAAGCGCGCCGGTGCTGCCGCCAGGACTGCCGCGACACAGGCGGCAAACCGGTCCTCCGTCACCACCATGCTCTGCAATGGCATGACCGGCGCGAGCAGGCCTGCCACCTCGTCATATTGGCCGGGACCACAGCCCAGGGCCGGAATGGCAATAATGTCCATGCTGTTCTCCTGCGCCGACCATAGACGGCCCGCTGCCGCCGCACCAGAACTTGCCTTCACTTCCCGCCGGTCCGATACTGCCCGGGGCGGGAGGCCCCCATGCGTTCCGGCATTCATCTCGCAGGCACGGTCATTCTCGACATCGTTCATGTGGTGGACCTGTGGCCCGCCGAAGAACAGCTCGCCCTCATCGACCACAGCGAATATGGCGCGGGCGGTCCGCCGCACAATGCCGCCGCCGCCCTCATCAAACTGGGCGCAGGCTTTCCCGTCACCTGCCGGGGCGTGGTGGGCGATGATGCCTACGGCGCGATTTTCCTGAAGCAGGCCGAGGCCTATGGCCTGGCGCGCGCTGGATTCCTGATTGAATCCCATGCCATCACCAGCCACACCCATGTCATGACGGTGAAGGCCAGCGGCAGGCGCACCTTTTTCCACCATGCCGGGGTGAATGCCCGCCTGACGCCCGACATGCTGGCCGCACCGCCGGATGGGCGTGCCAGGATCTTCTACCTCGGCGCACCGGGCATCGCCGCCGGAATGGACGCGCAAAATGGCTGGGCAGAGGCGCTTGCCTCTGCCCGCGCGGCGGGACACATCACCGCGCTGGAACTTGTCTCCGTGCCACCGCCCGATCTGCGCCGGCTGGTGACGCCGCTCCTGCCGCTCACCGATATTGCCGTCTTCAATGACAGCGAGGCCCAGGCCCTCACCGGCATCACATTATCCGTCAACGGACGATTTGACCGCGAGGCCGCCCTTGCCGCCTGCCGCAAGCTGCTCGACCTCGGTGTCGGCCAGGTTGCTGCCGTGCACCATCCGGCCGGAGCCGCAGCCCGCCGCCGCACCGGCGAGAGCGCCGCCGCCGGATCGGTCAAGGTGCCGCCGCAGGACATCGTCGGGACGGTGGGCGCGGGCGATGCCTTCTATGGCGGCATGTTGCTGGGCCTGCATGAGGATTGGCCGCTGGCCGACTGTCTGGCGCTTGCCAACGCCGCCGCCGCCACCTCGCTGGCCTCGGCCACCACTTCCGCCTCCATCCGGCCCTGGCGTGACTGCCTGGCCTATGCCGGGGCCTGCGGCCTCAACCCCTTCTGACGGTCGGAACCGGATGTCCCCCTGCCGCGTTGAGCGCGCATGAGGATATCCGCCCTGCTTCTGGCCCTGCCGTTCACCTTCACGCTCGCTGCCACCACCGCTGGGTTGGCACAGGCGGCCTCCATCGACCAGAACATCCAGCGCTTGCGCACCAACATGGAACGGAGCCTGTGCCGCGCCATCAATAATCCTGCCTGCCACAAGAACAAGAGCCAGAAGAAGAAGGCCGCCCGGCCCGCCACGCGCAAGGCAGCCCCCTCAAAGCCTGACGTGACGGCCAAGCCCGCGCCTGCGGCAATGGCCAAGCCCGCGCCTGCGGCAATGGCCAAGCCCGCTACCGCGCCGCCAATCCCGCCACCTATCCCCAAGCCCAAGCCAGCAGTGGTGGTGACGCCGACCGTGGCACCCAAAAGTCCCCCGCCCGACCTGGCCTCGGCCACGGCGGCCCGCAAGGCACAGAAGCACAGCGCCATGGTCGTGCCGCGCATCAAACCCGCCCCCGTGCCCCCATCGCCCATGCCATCCGTGGTGAACCCACCCGTGCCGCCACCACCCATCACCACCAACCGGCCCGTGGCCCAAGGCGACTTCCGCCAGCCCGCTGATCTGCAGGGCGAGCAATGCCTTGCCGCACTCCGCGCCATTGGTGCGGACTTCACCATTGCCGCCACCCCGGTCAGTGTCTCGCCCTGTGGCATCGACAATCCCGTGCGCCTGGGCGCCGTCGCCACTGATCAGGGCCGGGTGATCCTGCCTGAACAGCCCATGCTGGCCTGCCGCTTTGCCGTGCAGATGAGCCAGTGGGTGAAACACAGCGCGGCACCCATCGCCCAGCGCCACGACAAGGTGCTGGCCAAGATCTGGACCGGACCGGGCTTTCAATGCCGGGGCCGCAACGGTGATGCCTCGGCCAAGATTTCCGAACACGGTTTCGGCAATGCCGTGGACATCGAGCGCATGGCATTGACCGACGGTCACACCGTCACCGTCGCCGATGCCGGATCGAGCCTCAAGGCCGATCACGGTCTGCTCTCCGGCCTGCGCCAGTCGGCCTGCGCCTGGTTCACCACCGTTCTCGGGCCGGGGGCCAATGCCGCCCATGCCAGCCACTTCCACTTCGATCTGGGCCAGCACGGCAAGTCCGGCACCTATCGCATCTGCGAATGAAAAACGCGGGAGGTTTATGCCCCCCGCGTTTCAGTCAATCCGTGTGCGGATGATTATTCTTCCGTGCCGCCCGAAGCCTCGCCCTCGGCCGCCGGAGCTTCCTCCGCCTGCTTTTTGGACAGGTCTTCGCCGGTCTCCTGATCCACCTGCTTCATGGACAGGCGCACCTTGCCGCGGTTATCGAAACCGAGGAGCTTCACCTTCACCATGTCGCCTTCGTTGACCACGTCGGAGACCTTGTTGACGCGCCTGGACGCCAGTTCCGACACATGGACGAGGCCATCCTTGGCGCCGAAGAAATTGACGAAGGCGCCGAAGTCCACGACCTTGACCACCTTGCCGTCATAGATCTCGCCCACCTCCGGTTCGGAGACGATGGACTTGATCCACTTCAGCGCGGCGGTGATGGCGGTGCCTGAAGACGACGCCACCTTCACCGTGCCGTCGTCCTGAATGTCGATCTTGGCGCCGGTCTTCTCCACGATCTCGCGGATGACCTTGCCGCCGGTGCCGATCACTTCACGGATCTTGTCGGTGGGGATCTTGATCTGCTCGATGCGCGGCGCATGTTCGCCCAGACCCGGACGCGCCGCCTGCAGCGCCTCGGACATCTTGCCGAGAATATGCATGCGGCCTTCCTTGGCCTGGAACAGCGCGATCTTCATGATCTCTTCGGTGATGCCGGTGATCTTGATGTCCATCTGGAGCGAGGTCACACCTTCCGACGTGCCCGCCACCTTGAAGTCCATGTCGCCCAGGTGGTCCTCGTCACCGAGAATGTCAGTGAGGACGGCGAAGCGCTCGCCCTCCTTGATGAGGCCCATGGCGATACCGGCGCAGGGTGCCTTCATCGGCACGCCCGCATCCATCAGCGACAGCGAGGAACCGCACACGGTCGCCATGGACGAAGAACCGTTGGATTCGGTCACTTCCGACACGACACGCACCGTGTAGGGGAACTCCTCCGACGACGGCAGCAGCGGACGGATGGCCCGCCAGGCGAGCTTGCCGTGGCCGATCTCGCGGCGGCCAGCACCGCCGAGACGGCCCGTCTCACCCACCGAATAGGGCGGGAAGTTGTAGTGGAGCATGAAGCGCTCCTTGTAGGTGCCGTCGAGCGAGTCGATGTACTGCTCGTCCTCGCCGGTGCCCAAAGTGGTCACCACCAGGGCCTGTGTCTCACCACGGGTGAAGAGCGCCGAGCCATGGGTGCGCGGCAACACCGAGGCCTCCGCCACGATGGGGCGAACGGTCTTGGTGTCACGGCCATCGATGCGCTTGCCGGTGTCGAGGATGTTGTTGCGGACGATGTCTTTTTCCAGATGCTTGAAGGCATCGGCCACCGCCTGCTGGGAGGGGGCCTTCTCGTCGCCCTCCTTGATCAGCGCCGCCTTCACCTTGTCCTTCACCTTGGCCACCGCGTCCTGGCGGTCTTCCTTCTTGGCGATGGCATAGGCCTTGCGAAGCTCGCTCTCGCCCGCCTTCTTCACCGCCTTGTCGAGGGCCGAAGTGTCCTTCGGCTCGAAGTTGCGCGGCTCACGCGAGGAGCGCTCGGCCAGACGGATGATGGCGTCAATGACCGGCTGGAAACCGGCATGGCCGAACATCACGGCCCCGAGCATCTTCTCCTCGGTCAGTTCCTTGGCCTCGGATTCGACCATCAGCACCGCATCCTGCGTGCCGGCGACCACGAGATCGAGGGTCGATTCCTTGAGCTGATCCACCGTGGGGTTGAGCACGAATTCGCCGTTGATGACGCCGACGCGGGCGCCCCCCACCGGACCCATGAAGGGAATGCCGGAGAGCGTGAGGGCCGCGGAGGCCGCAACCATGGCCACGATGTCGGCATCGTTTTCGAGATCATAGGACAGAACCGTGGCGATCACCTGGGTGTCGCAGCGATAGCCCTCGGGGAAGAGCGGGCGGATCGGCCGGTCAATGAGGCGCGACACCAGCGTTTCCTTTTCGGTCGGGCGTCCCTCGCGCTTGAAATAGCCGCCCGGAATCTTGCCGGCGGCAAAGGTCTTTTCCTGATAGTTGACGGTCAGCGGGAAGAAATCGATCCCCGGCTTTTCATCCCGCATGGAGACGGCGGTGGCCAGCACCGTGGTCTCGCCATAGGTGACCAGCACCGCGCCATCGGCCTGACGCGCCATGCGTCCCGTTTCCATGCGCAGCGTGCGGCCGCCCCATTCCAGCTCTTCAACGTCGATATTGAACATATGTCATTCCTTCGGACATGCCCTGCGCCGCTTCTTGCTCACCAACCCTGCGGCATTCCCTTTGGGCAGACCCACCCGGCCCCATTGCCGGATGACGTTCGGGAACCGGGCGGCAAATCGGTGATCCGCCCGCATTTTCATTTCGCCCCACCCCATACCGGCATCGGAATGGCGGAGGCAGATCATCACTGACAGCGACAGACTGACAGCGGGGCTGTGCGCCCCATAGGCGGCGGGGGGCGCTCTCCGCCCCCGCACCACGAACCGCTCAGCGGCGGATTTCCAGACGCTTGATCAGGTCCTGATAGCGGGCCTGATCCTTGGCCTTGAGATAGTCGAGAAGGCCACGGCGCTGGGACACGAGCCTGAGCAGGCCCCGGCGCGAATGGTTGTCCTTCTTGTGGGTCTTGAAGTGCTCGGTCAGCGCATTGATGCGCGTGGTCAGCACCGCCACCTGCACCTCGGGCGAACCCGTGTCGCCGGTCTTGGTGGCATATTCCTTCATGAGCGCGGTCTTGCGCTCAGGCGTAATGGACATTCGGTCATCTCCAGACTGATTACAGTTTACAGATTGAAGAGACGCCGGGGCTTCACCCTGCCGTCCGTCACGCCGGCCAGACCGAGGGGCTCGCCCTCGCATCGGATCAGCACGGTTTCGGCGGAGGTGATCGGTATCCCCGTGAGCAGGACCTCCTGGCCCTGCCGCAGGCGCTTGCCCTCATCCGCCGTCACGGCCAGTGCCGGGATGCCGTCCAGCACGGTCTCGATGGCGATGAGAGCCCTCTCCATGGCGTTGCCGCCGGGGGCCTTATGACGCAAATCCTCAAGGTTTTCCAGTGAAATCATGTGGTTTTCGGTGAAGGCCCCGACCCGGGTGCGGCGCAGGCTGGTGACATGGCCAAGGCAGCCGAGGGCGCGGCCCAGGTCGCGGGCGAGCGAGCGCACATAGGTGCCCTTGCCGCAATGGACCTCGAAGCGTGCCGCATCACCCTCCTGACCCAACAGGGTCAGCCGGTGGATGGTGACGGGCCGGGCGGCAAGTTCCACGGCTTCCCCGGCGCGGGCCAGATCATAGGCGCGCTGGCCCGCCACCTTCATGGCCGAAAAGGCGGGCGGGACTTGCAGAATGGTTCCGGTGAACTGTTGTAGTATCGCTTCGATATCGGCGCTGACAGGCCGCTTGTCGGACCGAGCCGTCACCGCGCCTTCCAGGTCGCAGGTCGCCGTTTCCGCGCCCCACTGCACCGTGAACAGATAAGTCTTCTCGCCAGCCATGGCGAAGGGCACGGTCTTGGTCGCCTCGCCCAGTGCAATCGGCAGAAGCCCGCTGGCCAAGGGGTCCAGCGTGCCGCCGTGACCCGCCTTTTCGGCGTTGAAAAGCCAGCGGATTTTCCCCACCGCCTGGGTCGATGTCAGGCCTGGCGGCTTGTCCAGGATGACCCAGCCGTTGACCGCCCGACGCGGCACCTTGGCCATCACGTCTCCGGGTCGAGGTCGCGCGCCACCGCGGGCGAGCGCAGCAGGTCATCGATCTTGCTGGCGTAATCCAACGCAGTATCGATCCGATAGCGAATCTCCGGCATGAATTTCATGTCCAGCCGAGGGGCCACCAGACCGCGGATGAACTTCCTGTGGCGGTTCAGGGCCGCCAGCGCCTGTTCATCCTGGCCCGAAACCAAGGACCGCACATAGGCCGTGGCGATCTTCAGGTCGGGCGACATCTGCACCTCATGCACCGAGGGCATCAGCCGGTCGAGTTCGGGATCGCCCGTCTCGCCGCGCATCAGAATTTCGGACAGGGCATGGCGGATCAATTCGCCTGCGCGCAACTGCCGCTGTGACGGCGCCTTGTTCTGGCTCATGATTTCACCTCGCCAAGCTGTCTAGACAGCAAGCCTCAGTCGAGCGTGCGCTGCACCTTCTCCACGCGGAAGCATTCGATCACATCGCCCGCCCGCATGTCCTGATAGTTCTCGAAGGCCATGCCGCATTCCTGACCGACCTGCACTTCCTTCACTTCGTCCTTGAAGCGCTTGAGGGTGGACAGGGTTCCCTCGTGGATCACCACATGGTCGCGGATCAGGCGCACCTTGGCGCCGCGCTGCACCGAGCCTTCGGTGACCTGACAGCCCGCCACCTTGCCCACCTTGGTGATGTTGAAGATTTCCAGGATCTTCGCATTGCCCAGGAAGGTTTCGCGCAGTTCCGGCGCCAGTTGCCCGGACATGGCGGATTTGATGTCGTCCACCAGGTCATAGATGATGTTGTAGTAGCGGATTTCGATGCCCTGACGCTCGGCGGCGTCGCGCGCCTGGCCGGAGGCGCGCACGTTGAAGCCGAGGATGACGGCACCCGAAGCCGCCGCCAGGCCGACATCGCTCTCGTTGATGCCGCCCACCGCATAGTGAACGACGCGCGAGCGGATTTCGTCGTTGCCGATCTTCTCCAGCGCCTGCACGATGGCTTCCGCCGAACCCTGCACGTCGGCCTTGACCAGAATGGGGAATTCCTTGCGACCGGCTTCCGAAAGCTGGGTCATCATCTGTTCCAGCGATGACCGCACCGTGCCGGTGCCGCGCGACTCGCGGCGCTTGCGTTCGCGATAATCGGTGATCTCGCGGGCGCGCGCCTCGTTCTCCACCACGTCGAACTGGTCGCCTGCTTCCGGCGCGGAATTGAGGCCCAGCACCTCCACCGGCACCGAGGGCCCGGCTTCCCTGATCTGTTCGCCCTTGTCGTTGATGAGGGCGCGCACCCGGCCCCAGGCGGAACCGGCCACGAAGATGTCGCCGAGCTTCAGCGTGCCGCGCTGGACGAGAACGGTGGCCACCGGACCGCGGCCCTTGTCAAGCTGGGCTTCGACGACGAGACCTGAAGCCTCGCGGTCGGGATTGGCCTTGAGGTCGAGAACTTCGGCCTGCAGCAGGATGGTTTCCAGCAGCTTGTCGAGGTTGGTGCCCTTGATGGCCGAGACTTCCACATCCAGCGTGTCGCCGCCCATGGCTTCCACCACGATGTCGTGCTGGAGAAGGTCGGTGCGCACCCGGGTGGGGTTGGCCGAAGGCTTGTCGATCTTGTTGATGGCCACGATGATGGGCACACCAGCCGCCCGCGCGTGACTGATGGATTCAACCGTCTGCGGCATGACACCGTCGTCGGCCGCCACCACCAGCACGGCAATGTCGGTGGCCTTGGCGCCGCGCGCGCGCATGGAGGTGAAGGCCTCGTGGCCCGGCGTGTCGATGAAGGTGACGAGGCCGTTGGGCGTTGCCACCTGATAGGCACCGATGTGCTGGGTGATGCCGCCCGCTTCGCCCGCCACCACATTGGTCTTGCGGATGGCGTCGAGCAGCGAGGTCTTGCCGTGATCGACATGGCCCATGATGGTGACCACCGGCGGGCGCGGGCGCAATTGCTCCGGCAGGTCGGTGTCGGCGGACAGACCCTCGACCACGTCGGCTTCCGACACGCGCTTCACCTTGTGGCCCATTTCCTCGGCGATGATCTGGGCGGTATCGGCGTCGATGGTGTCGTTGATCTTGCGCATCTCGCCCTGTTTCATCAGGATCTTGATGATGTCGACGGCGCGTTCGGCCATGCGGTTGGCCAGTTCCTGGATGGTGATGGCCTCGGGGATGACCACATCGCGCGTCACCCGTTCGGTCGGCATCTGGAAGCCCTGGGCCTGCTTTTTCAGACGCTCGGTGCGGCGGCGGAAGGCGGCGACCGAACGCGAGCGCTCGTCGTCGTCGGCCATGGCGTTGGACACCGTCAGGCGGCCACGGCGCTTGTCCATGTCGGCCTTGGTGCGGGTGGGGGCGGGCACCTTGACCTCGCGCTTCACCGCGCCGAGGGGCGCTGGTGAGCGCGGCGTGCTCTTGCGGCGCTCGTCCTCTCCGTCATCCTGACCGGCACCCTTGGGCGCAAGCTTCTTGGCGGCTTCCTCGGCCTTGCGCTTGCCTTCCTCGTCCACGCGGTGGCGCGCCTCATCCTCGGCCTTGCGCCGGGCGGCAGCCTCGCGGTCCTTGCGGTCGCGCTCATCCTGTTCGCGGCGGCGCACCAGTTCTTCTTCCTGGCGCTTGCGCTCCTCGGCCTCGCGCACCCGCGCATCGGCCAGCGCCCGTTCGCGCGCATCCTTTTCATCGGCGGTGAGCGTGCGCAGCACCACGCCCGGTGCCGAGCGCTGGGCCTGCGGCTTGGCCTCGGCCACCTTGGGCGCGGCGGGGGCGAGAGTCGGCGCCACCTTGGGCTTGATCTCCACCGCCGGACGATGATCCTCGCCAAAGCGCTTGCGCTTGGTTTCCACCACCACGGTCTTGGACCGGCCATGACCAATGTTCTGCTTCACCCGCGCGTGGTCCACGACGGGGCGCTTCACGGTCAGCGTGCCGCCGGTGCGGCTGGGGGCTGACTTGTCATGGGTGTCGTTCGTATCGCTCATTCGTTCCTACAATCCAAAAACCGCCCTCAGGCCCCATAGGCCTGAAGCTTGCGCGCCTGTTCCAGCAATTTTCCGGCCAGTCCGCCCGTGGTGATGGCAGCATGTATCACATTTGCCCGCCCAAAAGCCAAATCCAATTCCGGCCCGGAAAAAAGATTCAAAACTGTGGTTTCCGGCCCCACCAGCCGGTCAAGCTTGCGCTTGCCATCCTCCGCCGCCTCCGCCGCATGGAGCAGCACCCGGACCCGCCCCCTGGTCAGCGCCTCCTCCACCTTCATGAAGCCGGTGACGGCCTCCCCCGCCTTGCGGGCCAGCGAACAGAGGCCCAGACACTGACGGCGCAAGAGCGCACCCACCTGCCCGGCCAGATCGCCCTCAACCTTGACCTCGCTGCCGAAACCCCGGTTGAACAAGCGGCGCTTCACGGCTTCCGCCACGGTGGCGGCCTGGGCCGAAACCCAGACCCCCCGGCCCGGCAGCCTGCGCGCTACATCCGGCACCACCACGCCCGCCGGCGACAGGACAAAGCGGATCAACTCCCCCTCGTCCTTGACGTCGCGGGTGACGATGCACATGCGGTCGGTCAGCGCGCTCTCCTCCATCCCCTCTCCGCCGGCTCAGCCCTCGGCTGCGGGCACTTCGCCCTCAGTCTCCGCCGGTGCCTCGATCCAGCCCAGCGCCACGCGCGCGGCCATGATCAGCCCCTCGGCCTCGGCGGCGGCCACGTCGAGGCCGGTGAAGGCACCCTTGTGCTTGGTCACCTCGCCGGCCTTGCGCTCGGTCCAGCCGGTCAGGTCATCGGTGGCGGCGTCCGCCAGATCTTCCACCGTCTTGATCCCCGCTTCGCCCAGGGCCACCGTCATGGCAGGCGTCACACCCTCCATGCGGGCCAGATCATCGGCCACGCCCAATTCCTTGCGGCGGGCTTCAAGTTCCTCGGCCTGACGGTCGAGGAAGGCCCTGGCGCGGTTCTGCAATTCCTCCGCCGTGGACTCATCCAGGCCATCGATGGAGGCAATGTCGTTCAGGTCCACATAGGCCACTTCCTCCACCCGGTCGAAGCCCTCGGAGGCCAGAAGCTGGGCCAGCGTCTCATCGACGTCGAGCGCCTGCATGAAGTGAGCCGTGCGGGTGGCGAACTCCTTCTGGCGGCGTTCGGATTCCTCGGCCTCGGTCAGGATGTCGATGTCCCAGCCGGTAAGCTGCGAGGCCAGGCGCACGTTCTGGCCGCGCCGCCCGATGGCGAGCGACAATTGCTCGTCCGGCACCACCACCTCGATGCGGCCCGCATCCTCGTCCAGCACCACCTTGGTCACCTCGGCAGGCGCCAGCGCATTGACCACGAAGCTCGCCACGTCGGGCGTATACTGGATGATGTCGATCTTCTCGCCCTGCAACTCGTTCACCACGGCCTGCACGCGCGACCCGCGCATGCCCACGCAGGCCCCCACCGGATCGATGGAGGAATCCTTGGAGTGGACCGCGATCTTGGCGCGGGAACCGGGGTCGCGCGCCACCGAGACGACCTCAACCACGCCATCATAGATTTCCGGCACTTCCTGGCCGAACAGGCGCGCCATGAATTCGGGATGCGTGCGCGACAGGAAAATCTGCGGCCCCCGCTGTTCGCGGCGCACGTCGAAGACATAGGCGCGGATGCGGTCGCCGGGGCGGAAGGTTTCACGCGGCAGAGTCTCGTCGCGCCGGACGATGGCTTCGCCCCGGCCCAGATCGACGATGACATTGCCATATTCGACGCGCTTTACCGCGCCATTGACGATCTCGCCGATGCGGTCCTTATATTCGTCATACATGCGGTCGCGCTCGGCATCGCGCACCTTCTGCACGATGACCTGCTTGGCGTTCTGGGCGGCGATACGGCCGAAGTCGATGGGCGGCAACGGCTCGGCAATGAAATCGCCCAGTGTTGCCGCCGGGTTCTTGCGGTTGGCTTCGGCCAGGGAAATCTCGGTCGCCTCGTTCTCCACCTTCTCCACCACCTGCAACAGGCGGTTCAGGCGGATTTCGCCGGAGCGCGCATCGATTTCGGCCCGGATTTCATTCTCCGCCCCATAGCGCGCCTTGGCCGCGCGGGTGATGGCCTCCTCCATGGCTTGCAGCACGATGGACTTGTCGATCACCTTTTCACGCGCCACCGCGTCGGCAATCTGCAACAGCTCCAGCCGGTTGGCGCTCACTGCGGGTTCAGCCATGGGTCTTGTCTCCAGTTTCGGGATCGGTTGTCTCGTCGTTCCAGTCGCTGCCGTCGGCGGCGGCGTTGGTCTTGGGCAGGGCGGCGCGGGCCGCGGCGATCAATTCATCGGTGAGCACCAGGCGGGCATCGGCAATGTCGGCGAAGGGCACGCCGATGAGGATCGGCTCCTGCGCCCCCTTCTCCGGGTTGTCGATGAAGACGCGGACCTCGCCCGCGTGATAGCCTTCGAGCTTGCCGCGGAAACGCTTGCGGCCGGCCTGCGCCACTGCCATCTCCACCTTCACCTCGTGGCCCGCCCAGCGCTCGAAATCTTCCGCCCGCACCAGCGGCCGGTCGATGCCGGGGGACGAGACCTCGAGGTGATAGCGGCTCTTGATGATGTCGGCCACGTCAAGCATGGGCGAGAGTGCGCGCGACACCGCCTCGCAATCGTCAATGGAAAAGGTGCCATCCGGGCGCTCGCCCATGATCTGCACGGTCGAGCCCGTCACCTTCACCCGCACCAGGCGATAGCCCATGTCGGCCATGACGGGCTCGGCCAGCGCCACGACACGCGCCGCCGGACCCTGTTCGCGGGCCAGTCTGGTTTCAGGCAGTTCGGTTTCTTCGGTCATCTTGGCTTCAGGTAATAAAAAAAGCGGGCCCCGGCGGGACCCACTCTCATTTTCCCTTTCGGGCTATGTGAGTGAATGATGGGGGTGATATAGGCCCCCACCGCCCGCTTGGCAAGGGCCTCAGCCGACCTCGACAACTGCCACCCTGTCTTCGATGGCCCGCATCACCTGCGGCCACAACGGCAACAGATGTTTGCGCAGGCCGACGTTGGTCACATTGCCGATCCGCACCCAGATGACCTGGACATGCAACGTGCCGAGATTTGCTCGGTCTACGAAATCCTGGTCTTTGGTCACAATCACGGCTTCTCGCAAGGTTGCTTCTGCCGCGACATCGGTATCGCTCGCACCACCGAGTGACAGATCGTGCACATGCCAAGCCTTGTGACCTTGTGCGCGCAGCCAATTTGCCAAGCCGGGCGGCAGTTGCTCATCCACCAAAAAGTTTGTCATCACGCCGCACGGATAACGGTGTGGTCAGCGGCGCGAGCCGCATAGCGCAGACAGGCCGCAACGTCCTCTGCCGTGATGTATGGAAAGTCCTCAATAATCTCTGCTGCCGTCGCACCATCGGCGATCATGGCCACAACGTCTGAGACGCGGACACGCGTGCCACGAATGACCGGCCGCCCGCCAGCAACGCCCGGCATGCTGACGACCCGGTTTTGCGCGCGCGGCAATGTTGAATTTTGGACTTGTTGCTTGGCAACCGGCTCATGACTGGCAATAGCCACACGCCAATTTTTGTTTGGCATCTTTCCAAACTGAGCCGCGAAGCGTCGGAATTGCTCCCGCAGTTCGCTCTCCAGTGCGCTACCCTCGCTCACTGGTTGAAAGAACGGGCGCAGCGCAGGCTCAGTCTCTCGCCCGTCCCGGCGGTCGTATTCCGCCAGGTAAGCATCCGCGCTGTTGCGGGCGTAACCAACGAACTTCGACGGGCCGAACCGCCACGTGCCATCACGCTCATAGGCATACCACGCGGGGTGCTGTCCAATTCGCGACTGCAACCCTTCAGCAACAACAACGTCACGTTGATAAGCCTCAATGTTTTCAATGGCTTCTTTCAGGCTTGTAACGACTGTCTTTGAGGGCTTCATACCAAGTCTCCCGTGCACACGGCACCCCTTTGCCGCAGTCCGCAATTTAATGCAAATACTTTGTGCAGTAAAATCACTATTTGATGTATTTGAGGTAATTAGACCCCCGGCCCTCGCGCCGGGCCTTGGCCTCATAGCGGGTTTCAACCCAGTTTTCGAAGGGGTCCGCGACATTGGACAGAAGCCGGAAGACGGATGCCTCCGCCACATGAGCCAGCGTCCAGTCCACATAGTCGGGAATGTCGCTGGCAAAGAGGAAGAGCCCGCCGGGTTTCAGGACCCGCGCAATCTGGGACAGGTTTTCCGCGTTGACAAAACGCCGCTTGTTGTGGCGCGCCTTGGGCCAGGGGTCGGGATAAAGCAGATAGATCCGTTCCAGGCATTGGTCCGGCAGGGCGCGGAGCAGATCGCGGGCATCGCCGTCATGGATGCGCACATTGCCAAGCCCCCGTTTTTCCACCTCGGCCAGAAGCTTGGCCACGCCGTTCACAAAGGCCTCGGCCCCCAGCAGTGTCACATCGGGGTGAAGTGCCGCCTGATGGGCCAGATGTTCGCCGCCGCCGAAGCCGATCTCCAGCCAGCGTGCCGCCCCTGTTCCATTCAGCGGCGCGGCACAATCAATGCGCAGGCCGGGCAGCAGCCCTTCGGTCAGCGCCAAATGATGACGGCGCAAGGCTTTCCCCTTGCGCCGTCCATAGAATTGAAAGCGCGGTGCCGCGCCCGTCACTTCACCGCCGCCTTGAGGGCCTTCACCAGATCGGTCTTTTCCCAGGAGAAGCCGCCGTCCTTGTCGGGCTTGCGGCCGAAGTGGCCATAGGACGAGGTGCGGGCATAGATGGGCCGGTTGAGCTTCAGGTGGGTGCGGATGCCGCGCGGGCTCAGGTCCATGAGGTTAGCCGCTGCCTTTTCCAGCTTGGCCTCGGCCACCTTGCCGGTGCCGTGAGTGTTCACATAGATGGAGAGCGGCCGGGCCACGCCAATGGCATAGGACAGCTGGATGGTGCATTTCCTGGCCAGGCCCGCCGCCACGATGTTCTTGGCGAGATAGCGCGCCGCATAGGCCGCCGAACGGTCCACCTTGGTGGGATCCTTGCCGGAGAAGGCGCCGCCGCCGTGGGGAGCCGCGCCGCCATAGGTGTCCACGATGATCTTGCGCCCCGTGAGGCCACAATCGCCGTCCGGCCCGCCGATGAAGAACTTGCCGGTGGGATTCACATGCCACACCGTGTCCTTGCTGATCCAGCCCTTGGGCAGAGCCTTCTTCACATAGGGCATCACCAGTTTCTTCATGTCCTCGGAGGTGAGGCTTTCATCAATATGCTGGTGCGACACCACGATCTCGGCGGCGGCCACCGGCTTGCCGTTCCTGTAGCGCACCGTCACCTGCGACTTGGCGTCGGGCCCGAGCACCTTCTCCTTGCCGGAATGGCGCGCCTCCGCCAGGAGTTGAAGAATGCGGTGAGCATAATAGATCGGCGCCGGCATGAGTTCCGGTGTTTCGTCGCAGGCATGGCCGAACATGATGCCCTGATCACCCGCCCCTTCTTCCTTCTTTTCGGAAGAATCGACGCCCTGGGCAATGTCCACCGACTGAGAATGCAGCAGGTTCACCACCTCGGCCGTGCGCCAGTCGAAGCCCTGCTGTTCGTAGCCGATGTCCTTGATGGCCCGGCGCGCCGCCGCGATGATGTCGGCGTCGGTGATGGAGGATGGCCCGCGCTTTTCGCCGGCGATGATCACCTTGTTGGTGGTGGCCAGCGTTTCGCAAGCCACCCGCACCAGCGCCGGGTCCATGCCTTCTTCCGCGGCGCGCCGATAAAACAGGTCGACGATCTCGTCCGAAATCCGGTCGCACACCTTGTCGGGATGGCCTTCGGAAACCGATTCACTGGTAAAATGGTAACTGCCGCGCACAATACGCCCCACTGCTGAAAGGTTGTCGGAGGAAGCGTATAAGGAATTCTTTATACGTTGGGAAGGTGGAAAAAGCGCCGTATCGTGGCGGCGCATGGCCGCAGCGCCGCCACACAAAAGGGCCACCCGGCAAGGGTGGCCCATGGCTGTGCGGCGATGCTGGTCAGTCCTTCATGTCCACGATGATGCGGGCCAGCGAGGCAATGAGCTTGCGTTTGGTGGTATTGTCGGCGTCACGGAAGGCCTTGGCGAGCTGGATGCCTTCCGCCGTCATCAGCGACGACATGAAGTTGTCCTGATCGCCGCCTTCGCGCAGGCCGCCCTGGTCTTCGCCGCCGGGCAGATCCTCGAAGAAGAACTGCACCGGCACACCCAGGGTCTTGGCCGTGTAATAAAGCCGGCTGGCGCTGATGCGGTTGGAGCCCTTCTCATATTTCTGCACCTGCTGGAAGGTAATGCCCAGCAGTTCGCCCAGACGCTCTTGGCTCATATTGATGATCTGGCGGCGCATGCGGATCCGGGACCCCACATGCACGTCAATATAGTTTGGATCTCTCTTCGTCATATTCCTCAGACCGTCTGCCCCCGATCTGATTGTTGCCTGCGCGCCCAATAGCTTCTGCCCAAACGGGCCGTCCAAAATCCGTCGAACCGGGCGAGCATTAGATTGTTTTACCCCGGCGCGCAATGCCGCACCATGCAAAAGGGTAAATGTCACAGGGATTTACGCCATCTCCAGCCGATCAGCACAACTCCCGCAATGAGCCCGGCCAGGAGGCCGTCACCATAACGTGCATAGGCTGTAGCAGGCAGCGGCAGCGGCAGCGGCACATCGAGTGTTGTCCGATCTTCGAGTTCCGACCGTGCCAGAACCCGCCCCAGGGGATCAATGACCCCCGAAATCCCGGTATTTGCGGCCCTTGCCAGCGGCAGACCCTGTTCCACCGCCCGCAGGCGCGCCTGAGCAAAGTGCTGCCCCGGGCCGGCGGAGCGGCCAAACCAGCCGTCGTTGGTGATGTTGAGCAGCCACTGCGGCCGATTCTTTGGGTCCACCAGCCGATGGGGGAAGATCACCTCGTAACAGATGAGGGGGGCGGTCTTGCCCGCACCGGGAATGGCCAGACTCACCGGCCCCGGCCCAGCCTCGAAGCTTTCTGGCACGGTCACCACCCGGCGGAACCCCAGGGGCTTGAGAATGCTCTCGAAGGGGAGGAACTCCCCCCCGGGCACCAGACGCCACTTGTCATAATGGTCAACGGGCCGGGCCGTGCCGTCAAAGACAATGAGACTGGTGAAGAGGCTCTCGCTGCCATCAGGTCTCACATCGCGCCGCAAGGCCCCGGTGAGCAGGACCGTCTCGCCCTTGAGACCCTCCGCCAGTTCCTTCCGGGCCTCGGCGCTTTCATCGATGAAGAAGGACACCGCCGATTCCGGCCAGATGATATGAGTGACGGGGGCTCCTTGTGCCGGCCGGAAACTCAGCTCCTTCAGCGTGTCGAAGATGACGCGGGTATTTTCCGCCCGCCACTTGTCATCCTGGGCGATATTGGGCTGCACCAGCCGCAAGGTCACTCCCGGCACCAGCGCGGTGGGATGGCTCGCCAGACGATACTGGCCCCAGACATGCGCGAGCGGCATGAGCGCCAGCACGGCCAGCGCCAGCCACCGCTCCCGCCCGCCACGCCACAGGGCGAAGGGCATGGCCGCCCACAGCATGATGAGCAGGGAAAGCCCGGTCATGCCGATGAGCGCCGCCAGTTGCAGAACCCCGCCCATGCCGGTGGCGGCCAGCCCCGGCGCCGCCCAGGGAAAGCCCGTGAGCAGATGGCCGCGCAGCCACTCAGCCGCCGCCAGCACGGCGGGAAAGCCGAGGGCCAGGCTCACCCCGCGCCGAATGAGCCCCCAGGCGACAAGCGCCGCCAGGCCCCAGTAGAGCGCCATGAAGGCGGCAAGCCCGCCCACGGCGAAGGGCATCATCCAGAGATAGGTCGCCGCATCGACCAGAAAGGCCACACCGATCCAGTGCAGGGCGACCACGAAATAGCCAAGCCCCACGAGGAAACCCGCGCCAAAGGCCTGCCGCCCGCCCGGCACCCGCTCGAGCTGATGCAGAACCAGAGGCACCGCCACCAACAGCAGCGGCCACAGGCCGATGGGCGGCAGGGCCAATGCGCCCGACACGCCTGCCCCCACCAGCAGCAGTCGCTGCTTCCATCTGGCCGTCTGGTCCGCCGTCATGCGCCCGTCATGTCCTCACTACCACAGCGCGCCCTTGCACTTTTGGACAACTCACGCCATCTTGCCGGTTGTAGACGAAAGACCGGGGAAGATGAAATGGCGCAGGACGAGAAGCGGGAAACCGCCGACACCGCATTTTTTGAAAGCCAGTTGCAAGCCATCATCACCAAAGCCACCTCACCTGCCAGTTTTGCCACGCTTTCCATCGAACAGCGCAAATATCTCTTTGCCCTGATTCTCGCAGCCATCGTGCCTGCCGATGGCCGGGTGCGCGAGGTCGAGATGAAAAATCTGCTTCACCATCTCGCCGAAAAATATCACATGCAGGCCAAGGCGCTGGAACGCGCCGCCGCCCTGGTGTCGAGCCCCGCAACAGCACCCGATACGGCCAAGCGGCTGGCCGGACGCATGCCTGATTTTTTGTCCATCGACGATCGCTGCGCCATGGTGGGCGCCCTGTGGGAGATCGCGCTCTGTGACAAGGAACTGCACGACAACGAGGAACAGCTGATCTTCGAGATCGCCGACCAGGCCGGCGTGCCGCGCAAGAAGGTGGCCGAGCTTCAGGCCCGCGCTGCTGCCCGCATGAACGCCTGAGCAATCCGGGCGGCGAAATTGTTGCGCTGCGGCATCGGGAGGTTTTGCCCTCTCCGAAAAACCATGCTTAAGTGCCGCACCAAGCGGCCCGAAGGGCCCGCTTGCGTGTATAACACAGGGAGACTTTCATGAAATTCGTCAAGCTGCTGGGTGCCAGCCTGCTCGTATCCACGATGCTGGCCGCCGGCGCGGCCAATGCCAAGACCCTCGTCTATTGCTCGGAAGGGTCGCCTGAAAACTTTACCCCCGCCATGAACACCACCGGCACCAGCCTTGATGCCGCGCGCCCGGTCTATAACAAGCTGGTGCAGTTCGATCCCGGCACCACCACGGTGAAGCCCGCCCTGGCCGAGAGCTACGAGATCTCCGCTGATGGCATGACCATCACCTTCCACCTGCGCAAGGGCGTGAAGTTCCACTCCGGCGTCAACGGCTTCACGCCGACCCGCGACCTCACCGCCGAAGACGTGATCTGGTCCTTCAATCGCCAGTGGAAGCCGGACCATCCCTATGCCAAGGTTTCCGGCGGCGCCTATGACTACTTCAACGACATGGGCATGCCCGACTCTCTCGTCTCCATCGAGAAGGGCGCCGATGACCTCACCGTCGTCATGAAGCTCAAGGAACCCAATGCGCCGATCATGGCCAACCTGGCCATGGACTTCGCCACCATCCACTCGGCCGAATATGCCGACTACCTGCTGAAGAAGGGCACGCCCGAGCAGTTCGATCAGATGCCGGTCGGCACCGGCTCCTTCTCCTTCGTCGATTATCAGAAGGACGCGGTCATCCGCTACAAGGCCTTCGAAGGCTGGGCCGGCAAGCCCAAGGTTGATGATCTCGTCTATGCCATCACGCCGGATCCGACCGCGCGCTATGCCAAGATGAAGGCCAACGAATGCCAGGTGATGATCGCGCCGAACCCGGCCGACCTCGAAGCCATGGGCAAGGACGCCGACATCAACCTCATGTCGCAGGCCGGCCTGAACATCGGCTACCTGTCCATGAACGTGACCAAGCCGCCCTTCGACAAGGTGGAAGTGCGCCAGGCCATCGCCATGGCCATCGACCGCGATGCCATCCTGAAGGAAGTCTATCAGGGCGCCGGCCAGAAGGCCAAGAACCCCATCCCGCCGACCATCTGGTCCTATGATGACGCGACGGTGGACTGGGAATACAACCCCGAAAAGGCTAAGGAGCTGCTGAAGAAGAACGGTGTCGAGACCCTCGAAACCGATCTGTGGTGGATGCCGGTGCAGCGTCCCTACAACCCCAATGCCAAGCGCATGGCGGAAATGATGCAGGCGGATCTGGCCAAGGTCGGCCTCAACGCCAAGCTCGTGTCCTACGAGTGGGGTGAATACCGCAAGCGCCTGCAGGCGGGCGAACACCAGCTCGGGCTTCTCGGCTGGACCGGCGACAACGGCGATCCTGACAACTTCTTCTTCCTCGCCGGTTGCGACAAGGACGGCAAGCCCGCCGGCCAGAACCTGTCCAAGTGGTGCGACGCCACCTTCAATGCCGACATGATGAAGGCCCGGGCGCTGACCAACCAGGATGAACGCGCCGCCATCTACAAGGAGATGCAGAAGATTCACCACGACCAGTTGCCGTGGCTGAACATCGCGCACTCCACCGTCTTCGAACCGGTGCGCAAGGAAGTCTCGGGCTACAAGATCAGCCCGCTTGGCGCCCACGAGTTCCAGGACGTGGACATCAAGGAATAATCATGCCAAAGACATGGGGCGGGCCTTCGGGTCCGCCCCGTTTTCATGTCTGTTTGTGACCGGTAATCCGTGACGGCCATGCTCCTCCGCCATCCTTGCAGCACACGCGCGCGCCCTGGCCGCCCACGACATTTCGGGCGGGTGGCGGCATGATCAAATTCTTTCTGAAGCGCCTGGCGCTCACCATCCCCACTTTCTTCGCCCTGATGTTCGTCACCTTCATGATGATCCGGCTGGTGCCGGGCGATCCCATTGAGGTCAGGCGCGGCGAACGCGGCATTTCCCCGGAACGTCTGGCGCAGTTGCGCCATGAAATGGGCCTCGACCAGCCGGTGCTGAAACAGTTCTGGGATTATGTCTGGGGCATCCTGCACGGCGACTTCGGCACCTCCATCATCTCGCGCAGCCCCGTGCTCCATGAATTCTTCACCCTCTTTCCGGCCACGCTGGAACTGACCCTGTGCGCCATGCTGCTGGCCACGCTGGTCGGCGTGCCGGCCGGCGTCTTCGCCGCCGTGCGCCGCGGCAAGTTCTATGACCAGGCGCTCATGGGCGCGGCCCTTACCGGCTATTCCATGCCGATTTTCTGGTGGGGCCTCATCCTCATTCTGGTCATGTCCAACACGCTCCATCTCACGCCCGTGTCGGGCCGCGTCGATCTCATCAAATATTACTACCAGCCGGTCACCGGCTTCGCCCTCATCGATTCCCTGCTTTCCGGCCAGAAGGGGGCCTTCGGCGATGCCCTCCGCCATCTGATCCTGCCCACCATCGTGCTCGGCACCGTGCCGCTCGCCGTCATCGCCCGCATGACCCGCTCGTCCATGCTCGAGGTGCTGGAGGAAGACTATGTCCGCACCGCCCGCGCCAAGGGCCTGGCCAACTGGCGCGTCATCGGCGTCCATGCCCTGCGCAATGCCCTGATCCCGGTCATCACCTCCATCGGTCTTCAGGTCGGAACCCTGCTGGCGGGCGCCGTCCTCACCGAGACCATCTTCTCCTGGCCCGGCGTGGGCAAGTGGCTGATCGAGTCCATCTCCCGCCGCGACTATCCGGCCCTGCAGGGCGGCATCATGCTGATCTCGGCCGCCGTCATCCTGGTCAACCTGCTGGTGGACCTGACCTATGGCCTCATCAATCCGAGGATCCGCCATGGCCACTGACACCGCCATCGTGACCAGGCCTGCGGCCCCACCCGGCCCGTTGCTGTCCTTCTGGCGCAGCTTCCGCGAAAACCGCAGCGCGGTCCTGGGCCTTGCGGTCGTCATCTTCATCATCCTCGTCGCCCTTCTGGCCCCGGTGCTGGCGCCGCATGATCCGCTTGAGCAATTCAAGGGGGCGACCAAGCTGCCGCCCTTCTGGCTCGACGGGTCTGATCCGCGCTTCTGGCTCGGCACCGATGCGGTGGGCCGCGACATGCTCTCGCGCCTCATGTATGGCGCGCGCATCTCGCTCTTCATCGGGCTTTCGGTAATGTCGGTCTCCATGGTGGTGGGCATCACCCTGGGCCTTGCCGCCGCCTGGTTCAGCGGCATCATTGATGTCATCATCATCCGCATCATGGATCTGATCATGGCCATCCCCTCGCTGGTGCTGGCCATCCTCATCATCGCCATGATCGGTCCCTCGCTCACCAATACCATCATCGCCGTCACCATCGTTTACCTGCCGCGCTATGTCCGTCTGGTGCGCGCCTCGGCACTGGCCGAACTCACCAAGGACTATGTCACCGCCGCCAAGGTGGCCGGCGTCCGGCCCTTCCGCCTGATGGCATCGACCGTGCTGCCCAACTGTCTCGCCCCTCTCATCGTGCAGTCGGCGCTCGGCGTGTCCGACGCCATTCTCGAAGCGGCGGGCCTGGGCTTCCTCGGCCTTGGCGCCCAGCCGCCCACGCCGGAATGGGGCGCCATGCTGGCCGACACGCGCGACCTCATGCAGTCGCACCCTTGGGTCATGGCCTTCCCCGGCCTGGCCATTCTCATGACCGTGCTCGCCATCAACCTCATGGGTGACGGGTTGCGTGACGCGCTTGACCCGCGCCTGAAACGGAGCTGACCGCCATGGCGCTGCTCGACATCCAGAACCTCACGGTGGAATTTTCCACCGGCTCCGGTGCCTTCCGCGCCGTGGACCGGGTTTCCCTCTCCGTGGACAAGCATGAGGTGCTGGCCATCGTGGGCGAGTCCGGCTCCGGCAAGTCGGTCGCCATGCTGGCGCTCATGGGCCTTCTGCCCTGGACCGCCAGGATCACCGCCGACCGGCTGGAATTCGACGGCAAGAACCTGTTGACCATGGGCGCGGCCGAGCGCCGCAGGATCGTGGGCAAGGACCTGGCCATGATCTTCCAGGAACCCATGTCCTCGCTCAATCCCTGCTTCACCGTGGGCTATCAGATCACCGAGGCGCTGAAGACCCACATGCCCATGGACAAGGGCCAGCGTCGGGCCCGCGCCATCGAGCTTCTGGAACAGGTGGGCATTCCCGGAGCCGAAAGCCGGCTTTCGGCCTTTCCGCACCAATTGTCAGGCGGCATGAACCAGCGCGTCATGATCGCCATCGCCATTGCCTGCAACCCCAAGCTCCTCATCGCCGACGAACCCACGACCGCGCTCGATGTCACCATTCAGGCCCAGATTCTGGAACTGCTGCTGAAATTGCAGAAGGATAACGGCATGGCGCTGGTCCTCATCACCCATTCCATGGGCGTGGTGGCCGAAACCGCCGAACGGGTGTCGGTCCAATATGCCGGGCAAAAGGTGGAGGAGCAGAGGGTGGGGCCGCTCTTTGCCAATCCGCGTCATCCCTATACGGCAGCCTTGCTGTCGGCCCTGCCGGAACGCGCCACGGCCAAGCGCCTGCCCTCCATTCCGGGCGTGGTGCCGGGCCAGTTTGACCGCCCCACGGGCTGTCTCTTCTCGCCGCGCTGCACCTTCGCCACCGATCTCTGCCGCACCACGCCGCCGCCGCTGAAGGACGGCGCGCTGTGCCATTATCCGCTGGTCAATGGCGTGCCCCAGGGCCACCCCGGCACGGAGAAGGCCGCATGAGCCCGGTTCTCATCGCCCAAGATCTCGCCCGCCACTATCAGGTGAGCCGCGGCCCCTTTGCCGAGACCGCCACCGTAAAGGCTCTGGATGGCGTGTCCTTCACGCTGGAAAAGGGCAAGACTCTGGCCGTGGTGGGCGAATCCGGCTGTGGCAAGTCCACCCTCGCCCGCCTTGTCACCATGATCGAGCCGCCGACCCAGGGCTCGCTCATCATCGACGGACAGGAAATCGTCGGGGCGACCCCGGCCACCATGCGGACGCTGCGCCCCCGGGTGCAGATCGTCTTCCAGAACCCCTACAATTCGCTGAACCCGCGCCAGAAGATCGGCAAGGCGCTGGAAGAGCCGCTTCTGGTCAACACCACGCTCTCCGCCGCCCAGCGCACTGAAAAGGCCCGCGCCATGATGGCGGCGGTGGGCCTCCGCCCCGAACACTACGACCGCTATCCCCACATGTTCTCCGGCGGCCAGCGCCAGCGCATCGCCATCGCCCGCGCCCTCATGCTCGATCCCGAGATCCTGGTGCTGGACGAGCCGGTCTCGGCGCTCGACATTTCCATTCAGGCCCAGGTTTTGAACCTCATCGCCGACCTGCAGCAGCAGCACAATCTCGCCTATCTCTTCATCAGCCACGATCTCTCGGTGGTGCGCCACATCGCCGACGAGGTGATGGTCATGTATCTGGGCCGCGCCGTGGAGAAGGCCCCGCGCGATGTGCTCTTCGGCAATCCGCAACATCCCTACACCCAGGCCCTGCTTTCGGCCACGCCGCGCCCCGACCCGGAAAAGAAGCGCCAGCGCATCGTGCTCAAGGGCGAACTGCCCTCGCCCATCAATCCGCCCCCCGGCTGCACCTTCCACCCGCGCTGCCCGCTGGCCTATGACACCTGCCGGGTGTTGAACCCCGCCCTTTTGCCCCATGGCGGGGCGGAGGTGGCCTGCCATGTGGTGAACCCGCCCGCCGGAAGCGCCAGCGCCGCCTGACCGCCATGGACCACGCCGTCATCTTCGATTGCGATGGCGTGCTGCTGGAACTGACCCGGCCCGAGGAGGAAATCTTCTTCCGGCCCTTCGCGCCCCATATCGACGCCGCTACCCTGTCGCGCGACTGGAACAGCTACCATAGCCGCAACGACGAGGACATCGTGGCCGAGATTCTGGCGCGCCACGGCCTGGCCGCAAGCCTCGCCCCCGTCATCAAGGCGGCCTATCTCACAGAATTGCGCCGAGCGCTGGACCAGAGCCGCGTCAAAAGCCTCATCCTGCCCCATGTCAGGGAATTGATTGAAACCCTTGGGGCCCGCGCCCGCCTTGGCCTCGCCACCGCCAATTTCCTGCCCGCGGCCCGGATGCGCCTGGAACGGGCGAGGCTCTGGCAACCCGTCGCATCCCTCGCCTTCGGGGCCGAGGGCGGCGGCGCCAAGGCCGTGGTCCTGGGCCGTGCCGTGGCCGCCGCCGGCCTGCCGCCCCATGCCCTGGTCTATGTCGGCGATAACGTGACCGACGTCATGGCTGCCCGGACCCATGGCCTGCCCTTCATCGGCTACAGCCGGAAGGCCGCCCGCCGCGCCCAACTGGCCGCCGCCGGGGCGCGCCATGTCGCTGCCAACCATCGCGAAACCATCCGCCTCATAACCTCCCACCTCAAGGGCCAAGCGCCCTTGCGCCCCCCAAGCCCCCTCTGACATACTCGCCCGAATTTTCCGCTTTTTCCCACGGAGACCGCCATGTCCGGCCCCAACCAGTTTGCCCTGCTGAAGACCGAGCGCTTCCTGCCGCTGTTCGTCAGCCAGGCCATCGGTGCCTTCAACGACAATGCCTTCCGCTTTGCCCTCGCCCTCCTGCTCATCAAGGGCATGTCGGGTACCAGCCAGGACACCGCCGGCATGGCCAACACCCTGGCGGCGGGCCTGTTCATGCTGCCCTTCTTCCTGTTCTCGGCACTGGCCGGCCAGCTCTCCGACAAATACGACAAGTCGCTCGTCGCCCGGCGCACCAGGTTCTTTGAAATCTTCGCCGTGGCCATCGCCGCCTTCTCGCTCTTCACCAATCAGCTCTGGCTGCAACTCTTCGCCGTCTTCCTCATGGGCACGGTCTCCACCTTCTTCGGCCCGGTCAAATACGGCATCCTGCCGCAACATCTGGACCGGCACGAATTGCTCGGCGGCAACGGCCTCATCGAAATGGCCACCTTCGTCAGCATCCTGCTCGGCACCCTGTTCGGTTCCAATGTCATTCTCCATGCCCAGGGCCGCTGGGGCGTCACCGTGGTCATGGTGGCTCTGGCCGTGATCGGCTGGCTGGCGGCGCGCCGCATTCCCGCCGCGCCCCCGGCCCAGCCCGATCTGGTCATCAACCGCAACTTCCTGGCTGAAACCTGGCGCGTCATCAGCCAGGTCATGAAGAACCGCGATGTCTTCCAGTCCATCCTCGGCATTTCCGGCTTCTGGGTCATCGGCTCCATCTTCCTCACCCAGATGCCGCTCTTCGCCCAGGCCGACCTGCATGCCGACGACAGCGTCATGACGCTGGGCTTCATCACCTTCACCCTCGGCATTGGCGCTGGCTCGCTCATCTGCAACTGGCTGCTCAACGGCGAAGTCTCGGTGAAATACGCGCCACCTTCGGCGGTGCTCACCACGCTGTTCATCATCGACCTTTATTTCGCCGCGGGCCGGGCGGGCCGCCTCGGCAGCGCTGAGGCCCCCGCCTCGCTTGCCGCCTTCCTCTCCAGCTTCTCTGGCTGGCATGTGCTGGTCGACCTCTTTCTCATCGCCGTCTTCGGCGGCATCTTCGTGGTGCCGCTCTTCGCGCTCATCCAGAGCCGCACCCCGCCCTCGCGCCGGGCCCGCGTCATCGGCGTCAACAACATCATCAACGCCGCCGCCATGGCTGCCGCCGCCGGCATCTCCGCCCTGCTGTTGAAGGTGGGCTTCTCGGCCCGTGGCCTGTTCCTCATCACCGGCCTCGCCTCGGCCATCGGCGCGGTCTACATCATCCGCCTCCTGCCGCATGAGTCGATCGCCGCCGTCACCCGCAACATCCTGAGCTTCCTCTACGACGTGGAAGTAAAGGGACTGGAAAACTACGAAGCCGCTGGCCGCCGCGCCGTCATCATCGCCAATCACACCGCGCTGGTGGATGGCCCCCTGCTCTCGGCCTTTCTGCCGGAACGCGCCACCTTTGCCATCAGCACCCTCATGGCCAGCAAGTGGTGGACCCGGCCCGCCTTCGCGCTCTACGACATTGCGCCCATTGACCCCGGCAACCCGCTGGCGCTGCGCAGCCTCGTCGATGCGCTCAAGGCCAACAAGAAGGTCGTGATCTTCCCCGAGGGCCGCCTGACCGTCACCGGCGCGCTGATGAAGGTCTATGAAGGTCCCGCCGCCATTGCCCAGATGGCTGATGCCAAGATTCTGCCGGTGCGCATCGACGGCGCGCAATACTCCCAGACCTCGCGGCTGCGCGGCAAGCAGCGTCTGCGCTGGTTCCCCAAGATCACGCTGACCTTCCTGCCGCCGGTCAAATTCGCTTCACCGCCGGAGTTGAAGGGTTCGGCGCTGCGCGAATTCCAGGCCAACAAGCTTTACGATGTCATGACGGACATGGTGTTCCGCACCTCCAAGATCGACCAGACACTGTTTGACAGCCTCATCGACGCCGCCCATGTCCACGGCAAGCGCCGCAAGATCGCCGAAGACATCCAGCGCAAGCCCATCTCCTACAACCGCCTGATCATGGGCAGCTTCATTCTGGGCCGCCGCATTGCCGCCCACGCCCCCGGTCAGAAAACCGTTGGCGTGCTTTTGCCCAATGCGCTGGGAGCGGTTCTCACCTTCTTCGGGCTTCATGCCATGGGCCGCATTCCGGCCATGCTCAACTATTCCACCGGGGCGGTGAACATGTCACTCGCCTGCACCACGGCAGAGGTTTCCACCATCGTCACCTCGCGCCGCTTCATCGAGCTGGGTGAGTTGCAGGAAACCCTGGCGCTCCTGGAAAAGACCAATCGCATTGTCTACCTCGAGGACGTCCGCGACGGCCTGAAGCTCAGTGACAAACTCTTCGGCCTCTGGGCCAAGATGTTCCCGCACTGGGCGTTGCGCCATTCCGGTGCCACCACGGACTTCAACGCTCCCGCCGCCATTCTCTTCACCTCAGGCTCGGAGGGGGTCCCCAAGGGGGTCGCGCTGTCGCACCGCAATTTCCAGGCCAACCGTCTTCAGGCCACTACCCGCGTTGACGTGTCCGAGCAGGACGTGATGTTTAACTGCCTGCCCATGTTCCATGCCTTCGGGCTGCTGGGCGGCACGCTCCTGCCGCTCCTGTCCGGCATCTACACCTTCTTCTATCCCTCGCCGCTCCACTATAAGATCGTGCCGGAGCTGTGCTACGACATCAACGCCACATTGCTCTTTGGCACCGATACTTTCCTCAACGGTTACGCCAAGAATGCCCACCCCTATGACTTCTTCAACATGCGCATTGTTCTGGCGGGCGCGGAACGCCTGAAGGCTGAAACCCGCAGCCTCTGGATGGAAAAATTCGGCGTTCGCATTCTCGAAGCCTATGGCGTCACCGAATGTTCGCCCGCCCTTTCCACCAACACGCCCATGCATTACCGCAGCGGCACGGTGGGCCGTTTCCTCGATCAGGTGGAACACCGCCTGGAACCGGTGGAAGGCATAGCCGAAGGCGGCCGGCTCTTCGTGCGCGGCCCCACCGTCATGCTGGGCTATATCAGGGCCGACAATCCCGGCGCCATCGAGCCGCCCAAGGACGGCTGGCATGACACGGGCGACGTGGTGAAGGTGGATGATCAGGGTTTCATCACCATCCTTGGCCGGGTCAAGCGTTTCGCCAAGGTGGCGGGCGAAATGATCTCGCTCACCGCGGTGGAAAATGCCCTGGGCAAGCTTCTGCCCGATGGCGTTCATGCCGTGGTGAATGTGCCCGACAAGAAGAAAGGCGAACAACTGGTCCTGTTCACCACCCTTGAAGGCATCGACCGCAAATCCATGCTGGAGGGGTTGCGGACCGAAGGCCTGTCGGAACTGGCCATCCCCAGGACGGTGAAATACCTGAAGGAGATTCCGCTCCTGGGTTCGGGCAAGACCAACTATATGGAACTGGCCCGCCTGGCCCGGGAGTTGGTGGAGACCTGACCCTCGACGGCGCAACGGCCGTTTGGCACAGTGACGGAAACAGCAAAGCGGGGTTAAAGCCCCGCTTTATCCTTGGAGACAGTCCCATGCGCATGGCCCGCATCGCCGACCGGCTCGCCAATCTCGGCGCGGAAAAATGGCAGGTGCATTTTGAAGGCCGCCGCCGCGCCGCCGCCGGCGAGAAGGTCATCTTCCTGTCCATCGGCGAACCCGACGCGCCGCCGCCCGCTGCGGTGCTTGACGTGGCGGAGAAGGCCATGCGCGCCGGGCGCTATCGCTATGCCCCCGGCCAGGGCGAGGCCAATGTGCTGGCCGCCCTCGCCCGCACCTATAGCCGGAGCACCGGACGCACCCTGTCACCGGAGCAGTTCCTCTATCTCCCCGGCACCCAGACCGCGCTTTACGTGGCCGCCATGACCGTGCTGGACGAGGGCGACGAGATCCTGCTGCCGGACCCCTATTACGCCACCTACGAGGGCGTGGTGGCCGCTCCCGGTGCGGTTGCCGTGCCGGTCAGGCTCGATCCCGATCGCGGCTTCCACCCCCATGTGGCCGACTTTGAACGGGCCATCACACCCAAAACCCGCGCCCTTCTCATCAACTCGCCGGGCAATCCCACCGGGGCCGTCTATAGTGCCGATGAAATGGCGGCCATCGGCGCCATGGCCCGAAAGCATGATCTGTGGATCATCTCGGATGAGGTCTACGCCACCCTCACCCATGGCAACCGCAAATTTGTCTCACCCTTCCATGACGCCGCGCTGGAAGAACGCACCGTGGTGGTGTCGTCGCTGTCCAAGTCGCACAACATGCCGGGCTTCCGCTGCGGCTGGATTGCCGCCAGCGCCGACTTCGTGAAGCGGGCGGTGGCCATCACCGAAACCATGCTCTTCGGCTCGCAGCCCTTCCTGGAGGATGCCGCCGCCTTCGCGCTCGAAACCCACTTCCCCGAACTCGACGCGGTGAAGGAAACCTACCAGCGCCGGGCCAGGACGCTGGTGGAGGGGCTTGCCGCCTCACCACGCGTTTCCGCCCATCTGCCGGAGGGGGGCATGTTCGTCATGGTCGATGTGCGCCGGACCGGACTGTCCGGCCAGGACTTTGCCTTGGGCCTGTTGCAGGCGGAAGGTGTGGTCACCATGCCGGGCGAAAGCTTCGGGGCCGGGGGTGCCGGCCACCTGCGCGTGGCGCTCACCGTCGACGATGACCAGATGGGCGAGGCCGCCCGGCGCATTTGCCGCTACGCCAATTCCCTGCCCTGACTTGCCAGATCGGAAACCCGGGCCTACCTTGTATAGACAGGAGACAGCCATGGCCGAACCCCACTATGCCCGGATGAAGAGCTTCATCCGCGACCGCATTGCCCAGGGTGCGCTGAAGCCCGGTGACCGGGTGCCCTCGGAACATGAGCTGGTGGCGCAGTTTTCCGTCTCGCGCATGACCGCCAACCGGGCGCTGAAGGAACTGGCCGCTGAAGGGCTGGTTACCCGCCGCTCCGGCTCCGGCACCTTCGTGGCCGAGGCCAAAGCCACGTCACCCGCGCCCGCGACCGCCGCCACCGCCGCTGGCCCGCAGCCAGACCTGGCCGACATCGAAGCCGTGGTGAAGGGCCATGGCCACCGCTATTCGCGCCGGGTGGAACAGAGCCGCACACTCCAGGCCTCGCCCGTGCTCATGGATGCCTTTGGCCTCGCCACGCCCCAGTCCATCAGCCACCATGTGCTGCTGCACGAGGAACAGGGCCAGCCCATTCAACTGGAAAGCCGTTACCTCAACCCCGCCCTCATGCCCGGTCCGGCGCTGCATGAACCGCCGCCGCTGGCCCACCTGGCCGACCTGGCGGACGAAGCAGAAAACACGCTGGAAGCCTGCCACCCCGACGATCTCGCCCGGCGCTTCCTGCGCGTCGGGCCGCACGAGCCCTGCCTCAGGCTGGAGCGTCGTCTCCTCCGCGCTGGCCGGACCTTCGCCATCGTGACGCTGACCACGCCCGCCACCCGCCACGCCCTGTTCTGGCGCAGCAAAAAATAGGCCCCGGCAGTTTCCCGCCGGGGCCGGGCAACGTATCTTTGGCCGCTCACTTCATCAGGTCGGTCCAGATCTTGGTGTACATCTCCACCGCTTCCGGCGGACAGGCCAGGGCAAACTGGCCATGCGGCTGCGCATCAGCCGGCACATTCAGCTCCGGCGCATCCTTCATGTCGGCGGGCATGAACTTGTCCGAACCGGCAATGCCGTTGGCATAGCGCGCGAAGGCCGAAAGCCCCGCGGCATTTTCCGGGTCCATGACGAAATTCATGAACAGCTTGGCGTTCTCGGCGTTCTTGGCATCCTTCAGGATCGACAGGTTGTCCATCCAGAAGGTGAAGCCTTCCTTGGGATAGCCATACTTGATGTCGGGATTCTGCAGGCGCTGGCGCAGCGCCGACCCATTCCAGTCCGAGGTGGCGAGATAGTCGCCCTTCACCATCTTCTCGATGGTCGAGTATTCCATGGCGACCCAGTTGGGCTTTGCCGCCACCAGCACATCGCGCGCCTTCTTCAGCGCTTCCTTGTCGGTGGTGCAGCGCTTGCCGCCGGTATAGGCGAGGGCCGCATCAACCACGTCGGTCATCTCCGGCACCACGTTGACCTTGCCCTTGAGCTCGGCCGGGGTGTCAAACAGGATGCCCCAGGTGTTGATGTCGCCCTTGTATTTGTCAGTGCGCACCGACACACCCACCGTGCCCCACTGCCACGGCACCGAGTAATGACGGCCAGGATCATACTCGACGTTGACCCACTGCGGATCGACGTTCTTGAAATTCTCCATCTGGTCAGGGCGCGCTTCGAGAAGCAGGCCTTCCTTGATCCAGATGGGCATGAAGTTGCCCGACGGCACCACCATGTCGAAGCCATGGCCCCCGGCGCGCACCTTGGCCAGCGCCGTGTCGTTGGAGTCATAGTCCGTGATGGTGACCTTGACCTTGTATTTTTCCTCGAACTTCTTCACCACATCCGGGCTGGTGTAATTGCCCCAGTTGTAGATGTTCAGCTCACCCTCGGCCTGGGCCGCGCCCGCCATCATGGTGATGGCCGCCGTGGCCATGAGAATATTCCTGATCATGCTTTCCTCCTTGCTTCCTCTTGGTCACGTCCTCTTCCGGTTGATGAAGAAGAACACCGTCACGATCACCACGGAGAGCAGCAGAAAGACCGTGGAAATCGCATTCATTTCGGGCGTCACCGCCCGCTTCAATTGCCCCAGCATATAGGTGGGCAGCGTCTCCTGCCCGGCCGACTTGACGAATTCGGTGATGACCACATCATCGAGCGAGATGACGAAGGCGAGCATGAGGCCGGCCAGAATGCCGGGCCAGAGCAGCGGCAATGTCACCCGCCGGAAGGTTGCCCAGGGTGTCGCGTAAAGGTCGGCCGCCGCCCGCTCCAGCGTCAGGTCCATGTTCTCCAGGCGCGCCCGGATGGGCAGATAGGCAAAGGGAATGCAGAAGCCCGTGTGCGCCGCCATGAGGTAGCCGAGGCCGGTGTAGCCGGTCCACACCTTGATGCGGGAAAAGACGATGAGCAGCGCCACCGCGGTGACGATCTCCGGCACCATGAGTGGCTGGTTGATGAAGGCATATTTGAAGGTGAGACCACGATAGGGTTCGGTGCGCGTGGTGGCGAGCGCCGCCATGGTGGCGACAACGGTGGAGATGAGGGCCGCCACCGTGGCGATGATGAAGGAATGCCAGGCCGCCTCCTGCACCCGTTCATTGGCCATGGCCGCGCCGAACCAGCGCAGCGAGAAGCCTTCCCACACCGCCACCGACACCCCGGCGTTGAAGGCATAGAACACCAGCGTGGCGATGGGCAGATAGAGCAGTGCAAAGCACAGGATGGCGATGGTGGTGAAGCCCGGCTGGCGGCGGATGGAGAAGGGTTCAGCCATGGCGCTGGCCTCCATCGGCGGCGTTGCGCGTATAGACCAGCAGCGCCACCATGACGATGGCCATCAGGGCGATGGACAGCGCCGACCCCAGAGGCCAGTTGCGGCCCTGGCCGAACTGCAACTCGATGAGATTGCCCAGCATCATGTTCTTGCCGCCGCCCAGAAGCTTGGGCGTCACATAGGCGCCGAGCGAGGGAATGAAGACCAGGATCGACCCCGCCACGATGCCGGGCTTGACCAGCGGAATGATGATCCGCCGCAACACCGACAGCCGCGTGGCATAGAGATCATAGCCCGCCTCCACCAGGCGGAAATCGAGCTTCTCCATGGAGGCATAGAGCGGCAGCACCATGAGCGGCAGATAGACATAGACCATGCCGAGCAGGATCGCCGTGTCGGTGAACATGATCTGGATCGGCTCGGTGATGATGCCGAGGCGGATCAGCGCCGAATTGATGATGCCTTCGTTGCGCACCACCTCCTGAATGGCGAAGGTGCGAATGAGCAGATTGGTCCAGAAGGGAATGGTGATGAGGAAAAGCCAGAGATCGCGCCGGTGTTCGGCCCGCGTCGAAATGAAATAGGCGGTGGGAAACCCGAGCAGCACGGTCACCAGCGTGGTGATGAGCGACAGCTTGATGGAGCGCCAGAAAATGCTGAGATTGGCCCAGGCCAGCCCCAGCGTGTCGTCGAACATGTCGCGCTCGAACAGCACGTTGAACCAGCCGTCGGTGGAAAAGGTCCAGGGCTTCACGTCGCCATAGTCGCCCTTGGCCATGAAGGAATAGATCAGCACCACGAAGAGCGGCCCGATGGCGGCAAAGAAGATGATGAGCAGGGCCGGAGCCGAAAGCAGCCAGCGGCTCCGCACATCGCGGGCCTTGGCGGCGTCGATGATCCTCTGGGCGGGGCTGGCGGCGGTTTTGGTCATGGGCTCAGTCCCGCAGGACCTGGGCCGTGCCCGGCGCCACCTTGATCATCACCGCCGCACCCGCCGTCAGCGGCAGTTCATCGCTGGTGTCGTTCTGCAGCCGCAGGATGAAGGGCGAGCCGTCGTCCAGAGTGATGTGGTAATGCGTATCCGTGCCGAAGAAGACCGCGTGATCGAAACGGCCGCGCAGCGCCGCCGCCTTGGCCGTGCCGGTGAAATCGGCATGTTCAGGCCGCACCACCACCGTCACCGTGCCGGACGGCGACAGGCCTTCCGGCACCGAGGCGGAAACCACGGCCCCGCCCGGCAGCATCACTTCGGCCCGCCCCCTGGCGAAGCCCCTGACCTCACCTGTCAGGAAATTGGTCTCGCCGATGAAGTCGGCGACGAAGCGCTCCGATGGCCGGTCGTAGATGTCGCGGGGACTGCCCACCTGCAGGATGCGCCCCGCCGACATGACCGCGATGCGGTCCGACATGGTGAGCGCCTCTTCCTGATCGTGGGTGACGAAGATGAAGGTGATGCCGGTTTCCAACTGCAGCCGCTTCAGCTCCACCTGCATTTCCTTGCGCAACTTATAATCCAGCGCCGACAGGGGTTCGTCGAGCAGCAGCACCTTGGGGCGCGGGGCGAGCGCCCGAGCCAGGGCCACGCGCTGCTGCTGGCCGCCGGAAATCTGGCTGGTGCGCCGGTCGCGCATCGCTTCCATGCGGACGAGCTTCAGCATCTCTTCCACCCGGGCCTGCGTCTCCGCCTTCTCCTTGCCCAGCATCTCCAGCCCGAAGGCAATGTTCTGCGCCACGGTCATGTGCGGAAACAGCGCATAGTTCTGGAACACCGTGTTGACCGGGCGCCGGTAGGGCGGCAGCGGCGCGATATCCTTGCCATAGAGCAGGATCTCGCCCTCGCTTGGAAAATCAAAACCGGCGATGAGGCGCAGAAGCGTGGTCTTGCCGCAGCCCGAGGGCCCGAGCAGGGTGAAGAATTCATTCTCGCGGATGGTGACGCTGACCCGGTCGAGCGCCCGGAAGCTGTCCTGCCTGAGGCCGGTGAAGACCTTGGAAACACCTTTGGCTTCAATCGCCGCCGCACCCGCGGCGGTTCCTGCATCACGCACCGTCATCCTCCCGGAGGGCGGACACCATCACCGGCTCTTCGAACCAGCGGGGCCGCCGCATTGCGGCCTCTGCCGGGCCATTAGAGCAACCTGTCTTTTGATGGACGCAACAAAAGTCAGAAAAATGGCTCACCATCAATAAGCCAGAGCGGTGGCTTTGAGCCGTCAAAGCCAAACCCGCTCCAGGGAAAGACTACCATAAACCGCGCGCTTGCCAATGAGGGTCGCATGGCCAGTGCGCCGCCGCTCTTGGTGCCACCCTGGGGGGAACGGCCTTTGACCATGACCGCCAAAGGCCGCAGGGATTGGTCTACCGTCCTGTCACATCGACCCGGCCGGTGGCGCGATTGACCGTGATGCTGACCCGCTTCACCCCGCGCCGGGCGTGATAGCGATAGGTCTTGCTGCCGCAGCTTGCGACCTTGACCCGGGTATAGCCGAATTGTTCCAGCCCCCGCCGCACCGCCTGGCACGAGCCGGGCTGCACCTTCTTCGGTGCGGGCGCATAACGGCGGACGGCGGGATCGTTGTATTTGTAGGCCTCATAGACCGGACCCAGGCTGGGCTGCACCGGCATGATGACAGGGGGCGGCGGCAAGACCGGAATGCGAATGCCTGGCGGCTGCCAGGGCGTCGGCCAATAGGGCACCGGCACATAGCCGTAGCCCGGATGATGGTGATGGCCGCCCGGCGGCGGCGCCGGCAGAGTGCCATAGGGCGGCGGCGGATTGACCCCCGGCGGCAGGCCATCCATGGGCGGCGGTGCCACGCCACCCGGCGGCGGGGGCGGCGGCGGCAATGGGCCACCGGGAGGCGGATGTGCCCCAGCCCCGGGCGGCGGCGCGGGATAGCCGGGCGGGGAACATTGCGCCGCGGCCGCCGACATCATCGCCAGCGCCGAAATCACCCCGACAAACCACAAGCCTTTCATCACGCGTCCTCCACCGCTACAGCCCGGCCTCGGCCACGCAGGCTTAAGGCCCGGAACACAGCAGCCCATGCTGACATCCGCAACGTGGCCATTTTGGGCCGGAGAGCGACCGCGATGCAAAGAAAAACCGCGGAATGATGAATCATCCCGCGGTTCATGATGAAAATGGATCAGGCTTCAGAAGCCCAGGGCATAGAAAATCCGCCCCGTGCGGCGATCCACCTTGATGAGGTAGCGCTGGCCGCCGCGCCAGGCGCGATACTTGTAGTTCTGGCCGCTGCAATCCACCGCGCGCACGGCACGATAGCCATAGCGCCGCAGTTCAGCGCCCACGTATTGGCACGAGCCCATGCGCCGCATATGGCGGGGCGGGCGGGATGTCCGGTCATAACCCGGCTCATAACCCTGATCATAACCCGCATCATAGCCCGTGTCCGGCGGCGGCTTCTGGTAGCGCCGCGGCGGCGGCGGCGGGTCATAGGTGTCATCCGGCGGCGGCGGCGGGCGATAGCCGCCACCGGCATCCACGCAGGCCGGATCATCGGGATAGACCTGACAGAAATTGCCGCGCGCCTCGGCACCGGCAGAGAGGGCCACCATGGCCGTCACCGCCACGAAGCCCGCCGTGATAAAGCTTTTCATGAATTTCTCCCCAAAAGCCAGCCTGTCATGCCTGCTGATTGCGGCGCCGCCGTGGCAGCACTCACACCGCCTCCTGCGAAAACCCCTCCAGCACATTAACCGTGTTGACGCCGATGGCCGCCACCGCATAGCCCCCCTCCATGACGAAGAGCGTGGGCTTCTTCAGGCGGGCAATGCGCTGGCCCATGCGCCGGAAATCCTCGCTGGTCAGCTTGAAAAACGAAATCGGGTCATCCTTGTAGGTATCGACCCCCAGCGACACCA
>CALMUW010000042.1 GCA_937872985.1 uncultured Alphaproteobacteria bacterium | reverse complement strand
AACCGGCGGTCAGTTGGACTCAACTGCCGCCGATAAGTTGCTCGAAAATCAATATGTTGGCGCAACTTTTCTCTCTCAAATCGTTCCGATTTGATCGTCCGTTGCGCTAGCGCATCACGCCCTGAAAAGGGCCGAGCGGTTTTCGGACGAGGTTTTCGGACCAGGTGATGCGCCGAGAACCTAGGGCAGGGCGAGAACCGTCACGCCGGAGACGATCATGGCGATGCCGAGCCATTGGCCGCGCGCCACGCGCTCACCGAGAAAGACCATGGCCAGCACCACGGCGATGGCACCATAGGCGGAGATGCCCATGGCGGCATATTCCTTGCCCGGCAGGTGGCCTGCGGCATTGATCATGGTGAGGGCCGCCACATCCATGGCCGCCATGATGAAGATGCCCCAGGGCAGACGGGTGACGCGGCGCAGCGCACCCAGTTTCGTTTCAAGGAAGGGCAGAAGGCACAGCGCGGCGGAAAAGCGCGACACGAAGGTGGCCTCATATTCGCCCAGGGCCACGGCAGCATCCTGGCCGAGTATGACAGCAGCGGCAAAGCCGACGCTGGCGATGACAGAGGCAAGAGCCACCTCGGGCATGCGCGCCGGATCGAGGGTGGCTCCCTCATCCTCCTGATGGGCGAGACGCCCGACGATGACGGCGCCCGCGATGGTGACGGCGACCGCCGCCCATTGCAGGGCCGTGGGCTGCAAGCCGTGCACCACGCCCCAGATGACCACCAGTGCCGGATAGCCCGCCGTCAGGGGGCCAACCACCGAGACGGGGGCGAGGTGAAAGGCCTTGAACAGGGCCGCCATGCCCAGGGCATAGGCGACGCCCAGCGCCAGGGCCTGCATGGTGCCCGCCAGGTCGGCCTGCCAGATGTGGCCGCGCCAGAGGACGATGGGCAGCAGCAGAAACGCCCCCGCCAGCATGACCACGAAGGCCGTGGCCACCGGGCCCAGCAACCGGGTCATGCGGCCGGTGAACATGTCGTGGATGGACCAGCAGGTGGCGGCCGCCAAGCCGAGCAGAACAGGAAACATCGGCACCTCTCCCCGCCTTGCTAGAACAACCTGACTTTTGATGGAACCAGCAAAAGTCAGACAAGGTGCTCGCCATCAACAGGGTCGGGCGGTGGTTTGAGGCAGCAAAGCCAAAACCGCACTGACCGGCGGCGTTGGCTTCGTCATGCTGCGTTGCACTGGCCATATTTATGGGTCAGGCCCTTGTGCCATGGCGGATTTATGCCAGTTTGCGGTGCTGGCGGCCATGTCTGACTGCCGCAAACCTGCTCAAGCTCGTGTCATGTTCCTTTCGGTCTTTGAACTGTTCAAAATCGGCATCGGTCCCTCGTCGTCGCACACGGTGGGGCCCATGGTGGCGGCGCGGCGCTATCTCAACCGGCTCGACCGCGAGAAATTCACCGGCATGGCCAGGCTGCGCGCCAGCCTGCACGGCTCGCTCGCCTTCACCGGCAAGGGCCATGGCACGGATCGCGCCATCATTCTGGGTCTGGCGGGCGAAACGCCGGAGGATATCGACCCCGACCGGGTGGAGGCCATTCTGGCCGAGGTGGCGGACCGGCAATGGATCGAGACGCCGGGGGGCACACGGCTTGCCTTCAATCCCGCGACCGACATTCACTTCGACTTCGGCCCGCCGCTGCCCGGCCATGCCAATGGCATGATCTTCTATGTCGATGACGCCGGGGGCAAGGAGATCGACCACAAGAACTATTATTCCGTGGGCGGAGGATTTGTCCAGTCCGAGGGCGAACATGCCGAGGCGGTATCGCCCGAAGCGGTGGATGCGCCGCGCCACCGGCCCGTGCCCTTTCCCTTCGTCAATGCGGCGGACATGTTGCGCATGGGGCGCGAATCCGGTCTCAGCATCGCCCAGATGCGCCGGGCCAATGAATGGACACGCTATGGCGATGCCCTGACCCAGAAGCTCGACCGCATCTGGCATGAAATGGACGCCTGCATGAAGCGCGGCCTGTCGCGCAAGGGGCAGTTGCCGGGCGGCCTGAAGGTGAAGCGCCGGGCGGCGGACATCCTCGACAAGCTTCTGGCGGAACGCGGCAATAACGCCATCAACGCCCATCAGGTGATGGACTGGATCGGCGTCTATGCCATGGCGGTGAACGAGGAGAATGCGGCGGGCGGCAAGGTGGTGACGGCCCCCACCAACGGCGCTGCAGGTGTCGTCCCCGCTGTCATGCGCTATTACCTCGACCATTGTCAGGGGGCGGATCAGGACGGGGTGCGCACCTTCCTGCTGGCCTCTTCGGCCATTGGCACCATCATCAAGCACAATGCCTCGATCTCCGGGGCCGAGGTGGGCTGCCAGGGGGAGGTGGGCTCGGCCTCGGCCATGGCGGCGGCGGGCCTGTGCGCGGCCCTGGGCGGCACCAATGAGCAGGTGGAGAATGCCGCCGAGATCGCGCTGGAACATCACCTGGGCATGACCTGTGATCCGGTGGGGGGCCTGGTGCAGGTGCCCTGCATCGAGCGTAATGCCTTTGGCGCGGTGAAGGCGGTGGCGGCGGCTTCGCTTGCCCTGCGCGGCGACGGCACGCATTTCGTGCCGCTGGACAGCTGCATCGAGACCATGCGCCAGACCGGCCTCGACATGAGCGCGCGTTACAAGGAGACCTCCACCGGCGGGCTTGCCGTCAATGTGGTGGAGTGCTGAGGCACACGATTTCTTGAGGGAACCGTGACCTTCGGCTGCTCCTTTCCCCTCCAGTGACAAGTGGAGGTTCATCATGACTGCACGTATCATGCTTGCGGCTGGCGCGATCGCCATGCTTGGCAGCGCATTCACCATCAATGCTCCGGCTGAGGCCCGCTCGCGCGCCGCCTATTGCCGCGATGTGGCGACACAGGAAGCGTGGCGCGATCGTCACCGTGGCAATCCGGCGGCAGGTGCCATCGGCGGCGCGGTGGCGGGCGGTGTCATCGGTGGTCTCGTTGGTCACGGCAAGGCCAAGAACATCGGTGCGGGCGCGCTCATCGGCGGCGTCACCGGCACGGCCATCGGCGCGGCGAACCGGCGCGGCAGCTATGTCGATGAGGGTGCCTATAATGACGCCTATTGGAACTGCATGAATGATGGCCGCCGCATGGGCTACAGCGGCTATGGCGATTATCGCGGAAGATATCGCGCGTCACAGTCGGAGGTGGATTACTGCATGGCGCGTTTCCGGTCTTACAATCCGTCAACCGGCATGTATCTCGCCTATTCCGGCCAGTATCGCCCCTGCCCATAAGGTGCACACTGACCGGAATGAAACCCCACCCGCAAGGGTGGGGTTTCTGTTTGGCGCAACGGACGATCAAATCGGAACGATTTGAGAGATAAAAAGTTGCGCCAACATATTGATTTTCGAGCAACTTATCGGCGGCAGTTGATTCTAATTGACCGGCGGTTGCTCTAGGTCAGGGACGCCGCAGATTTCTCAGGTAACGCAGCAGCCCGGCGGTGGAGGAATCGAGGCCGTCAGTGGGCTTCTTTCCGTCCAGCACCGGCTGAAGCCCAGTGGCCAGTTCCTTGCCCAGTTCCACGCCCCATTGATCGAAGGCGTTGATATTCCAGATGGCGGCCTCGACGAAGACGCGATGCTCGTAGAGCGCGATGAGCCGCCCGAGTGTGCGCGGGTCAAGGATGCGATAGGCCAGCGTGAGCGAGGGCCGGTTACCGGTGAAGACGCGGTGGGGCGCAAGGCGCTTTGCCTCCGCCGCCGACTTGCCCATGGCGCTGAGTTGTGCTTTCGCTTCCTTCAAGGTGCGGCCCTTCATCAGGGCCTGCGACTGGGCCAGGCAATTGGCCATGAGCAGGGTCTGATGCAGCGCCATGTCCGGCTCATGTGATTCTGCCCCCACCAGGAATTCCACCGGGATCACATCCGTGCCCTGATGCAGCAGCTGGAAGAAGGCGTGCTGGCCATTGGTGCCGGGTTCGCCCCAGACAAGGGGGCCGGTTGCCATCTTCACTGCCGCGCCCGCGAGCGTCACATGCTTGCCGTTGGACTCCATGTCCAATTGCTGGAGATAGGCGGGAAAGCGCGCGAGGCGCTGGTCATAGGGAATGATGGCGCGCGCCGGATGGTCCAGCACGTTGCGGTGCCACACGCCGATCAAACCCATCAGCATGGGCAGGTTCTCCAGCACGGGGGCCGTCTGGAAGTGGCGGTCCATCTCGTGCCCGCCCATGAGGAAGGCGCGGAAATTGGCGGGGCCAATGGCGATCATCAGCGGCAGGCCGATGGCCGACCAGATGGAATAGCGGCCGCCCACCCAGTCCCAGAAGCCGAAGGCGCGGGCCGTGTCGATGCCGAAGGCCGCCACCTTGTCGAGAGCGGTGGAGATGGCGGCGAAGTGCCGGCCCACCGCCTTTTCGCCCAGCCCCGCCACGATCCAGCGCCGTGCCGCGGCGGCATTGGTCATGGTTTCGATGGTGGTGAAGGTTTTGGACGCGATGAGAAACAGCGTGGTCGCCGGGTTCAGCACCTTCAGCGTGTCGGCGAGATGGGCGCTGTCGACGTTCGAGACATAATGCAGGCGGGGGCCATCGTGATAGGGCGCAAGGGCCAGCGTGGTCATGGCGGGGCCAAGGTCGGACCCGCCGATGCCGATGTTCACCACATCGGTGAAGCGTCCCCCCTCACCCGAGATGTCACCCTGGCGCACACCCTCGGCAAAGCGCGTCATGGCCGCGAGCACGCCGTGCACCTCGGGGATGACATCCTTGCCGTCGACCATGACCTCGTCGGTGGCGGGACGGCGCAGCGCCGTATGCAGCACGGCGCGGCCTTCGGTGCGGTTGATCTTCTCGCCCGCGAACATGGCGCCGCGTTTTCCGGCCACCTCAGCCGCCTTGCTGAGCCGCACCAGAAGCTTCATGACCGGGCCGTTCAGCGCCACCTTGGAATAATCGAGCAGCAGGTCATCCTGCCGCGCCGAAAAGACCTGAAAGCGGTCAGCCTTGGCATTGAGCCGCCGCAGATCGGCAAGGGCGGGCGTCTTCGCCAGCCGCTTCATGTCGCGGATGAGCGACGATACGGTGTCAGCCATGCGGGCCTCCTTCAGGTCCTGAGTGTGGCACCCGTGGCCTTGGTCACGGCCTGCACAATCCTGGTGGCGACGATCTCGATTTCCTGATCGGTGAGCGTCTTGTCCTTGGGTTGCAGCGTCACCTCCAGCGCCAGCGACTGGCGGCCATCGGCGAGCTGGAAGACGTCAAAGACCTGGGCCTCGCTGATCAGCGCCTTGTCCACGCCCTTCACTGCCTTGACCACGGCTGCCGCCTCGATCGCCTTGTCCGACACGAAGGCGAAGTCGCGCGACAGGGGCAGGAGGTCGGAGGTGACGAGGGCGGCGCGCGTGGCACTCTTGGACTTGGCGCCCGGGATGGCGTTGAGGATCAGTTCAAAGCCGACGACCGGCCCCTTCACATCCATCGCGTTCAGGATCTTCGGATGGATCTCTCCGAAGAAACCAAGCTTGTTCTGCGGCCCCATTTGAATGGTGCCGGAACGGCCGGGGTGGAACCAGGGGGCCGCGCCCGCCACCACTTGCAGCGTCGCGACATTGGCACCCGCCGCCTCCAGCACGGCCAGCATGTCGGCCTTGGCGTCGAAGGCATCGACGGCGCGGGCACCGCCCTGCCACTGGCGCGGCACGGCGCGGCCCTGGCGCAACCCGCAGGCGCGCAGGGTTTCGTCCCTGGGCTGGTCGCCGGCATAGGCATGGCCCACTTCCGAGAGGGCAAAGTCGGCAAAGCCCCGCGCCTGATTGCGCGCCATGGCGGCCAGAAGGTTGGGCAGCAGCGAGGGCCGCATGTCGGTCAGTTCCGAGGAAATGGGATTGGCCAGTTTCAATTCCGGCTGGCCGCCGCCGAAGCGCCTGGCCTCCGCCTCCGACAGGAAGGCCCAGGTGACGGCCTCGTTGAAGCCGCGCGCGGCCAGAACCCGGCGTGCCGCCAGCATGCGGCGCTGCAGGGGGGTGAGCACCGGGCGGGCCACATCGTGGGGCCTTGCCATGGCGGCGAAGGGCACGTTCTCCAGACCCACGATGCGACAGACCTCCTCCACCAGATCGGCCTCGCCCTTCACATCGGGCCGCCAGGAGGGCACGGCGCAGACGAGATCGCCCGCCATTTCGGTGACGCCGAAGCCCAGGGCTTCGAGGATGCGCTTCTGGTCGGCGAGCGCCACATCGATGCCGCCCAGCGTCCGCACGCGGCTGCCGCGCAGGGTGTAGCTCCGCGCCGTCTCCGGCACGGTGCCGGCGGTGATGACATGCGAGGCCTCGCCGCCGCAGAGATCGAGGATCATGCGGGTGGCGATTTCGGATCCCGTGGCGGTGAAGGCGGGGTCTACGCCGCGCTCGAAGCGATAGCGCGCATCGGACTGGATGGCGAGCTTGCGGCCCGTGGCCGCCGTCATGAGAGGATCGAACCAGGCGGCTTCGAGGAAGACGTTCTTCGTCTCCTCGGTGCAGCTTGAAGGCACGCCGCCGATGATGCCGCCGATGGCCTCCGGCCCCGCGTCATCGGCGATGACGGTCATGCCGGCCGAGAGCGTATAGGTCTTGTTGTCGAGGGCTGCCATGACCTCGCCGTCGCGCGCGGGCCGCGGGCGGATCGGCCCCTTCACCTTGTCGGCGTCGAAGACGTGGAGGGGGCGGGCGAAGGCAAAGGTGATGTAGTTGGTGATGTCCACCAGTGCTGAAATGGGGCGGAGCCCGATGGCGCTGAGCCGCCGTTGCAGCCATTGCGGCGAGGGGCCGTTCTTCACGCCGCGGATGTAGCGGCCGACGAAGAGCGGACAGGGCTTGTTGTCGCCATCGGGGAAATCCAGCGTGACGGCGATGGGCGAGTCGAAGCTGCCCTTCACCGGAGCGGCATCGAGCGGCTTCAATCGGCCCAGGCCCTTGGCGGCGAGGTCGCGGGCAATGCCGTAAAGCCCCAGCGCGTCAGGGCGGTTGGGCGTCACCTTGATATAGATCATCGGATCGTCGAGGCCGAGGGCCGCCGCCGCCGGCGTGCCCACCGGCCAGTCGCCCGCAACCTCGATGATGCCGTTGTGTTCATCGGAGATCAGCAGCTCGCGCTCGGAGCACAGCATGGCCTGGCTTTCCACGCCGCGAATGGTGGCGGGCGCGAAGACCGCCCCCGTGGCGGGGATGGTGACGCCGGGAAGGGCGATGATGGCGGTGATGCCGGCGCGCGCGTTGGGCGCGCCGCAGACCACCTGCTTCACGCCATCCCTGGTTTCCACCGTGCACAGGCGGAGCTTGTCGGCATTGGGGTGTTTGTCCGCCGCCACCACATGGCCGGTGGTGAAGGCTTCCAATTGCCGGGCGCGGTTCGACACGTCCTCGACCTCGAGGCCAATGCCGATGAGGCCCTGCACGATCTCGTCGAGCGTGGCCGAGGTGTCGAGATAGTCCTTGAGCCAGGAGAGGGTGAATTTCATGACAGGCCTCCCGCAAGGGTGGGGACATTGACGGCGCGGAAGCCATAGTGGCGGAGCCAGCGCAGATCGGCCTCGAAGAAGGCGCGCAGATCCGGGATGCCGTATTTCAGCATGCAGATGCGATCCAATCCCATGCCGAAAGCAAAGCCCTGCACCTGATCGGGATCATGCCCCCCGGCGCGGATGACATTGGGGTGCACCATGCCGGAGCCCAGAATCTCGAGCCAGGAACTGCCCTGGCCGATCTTCACCTGACCGCCTTCCCAGGAGCAGTTGATGTCCACTTCCATGGAGGGTTCGGTGAAGGGGAAGTGCGAGGCGCGGAAGCGCATCTTCACGTCATCGACCTCGAAGAAGGCCTTGCAGAATTCATGCAGCACCCACTTCAGGTTCCCGAGATGCGTCCTGTCGTCGATGACCAGACCCTCCACCTGATTGAACATGGGCGTGTGGGTCATGTCGCTGTCGCAGCGGAAGGTGCGGCCCGGCGCGATGATGCGGATGGGCGGCTTCTCGGCCAGCATGGTGCGGATCTGCACCGGACTCGTATGGGTGCGCAGCAGCATGCGGCTGCCGTCCTGCTTCTCGTTGAAGAAGAAGGTGTCGTGTTCCTGACGCGCGGGATGTTCCGGCGGAATATTGAGGGCGTCGAAATTATGGAAGTCGTCCTCGATGTGCGGACCCTCGGCCACGGCAAAGCCGAGGTCGCCGAAGATCTGCACCACCTCTTCCCAGACCTGGCTGACCGGATGGACCGTGCCCTTCAGTTCGGCGCGCGGCGGCAGGGTGACATCGACCCGCTCGGCGGCGAGGCGACGGTTCAGCGCTTCCTCCACCAGCACGGCTTTGCGCGCGGCAAGGGCGTCCGCCACCCTGTCCTTCAGGAGGTTCAGGGCAGCGCCCGCCGCCTTGCGCTCCTCCGGCGACATGGCGCCCAGCGTCTTCATGCGCTCGGAGATGGAACCCTTCTTGCCCAGGGCGGAAACCCGCAGCGCCTCAAGGGCCGCCTCGTCCGTGGCGGCGGCGACATCGGCCAGAATGGTTTGTTCGAGTGTGGAGAGAGACATGAACCCCTCGTCAAAATGAAAAGACCGGGCCCCTCACAGCGGCTGAGCTGGAGAAGGCCCGGTCAATGACTGGTCGGTCAAGCCGCGCCTAGTGCGCGGCCTTGGCCTTGTCCACCAGGGCGGCGAAGGCCACCGGATCATTGATCGCGAGATCGGAGAGAACCTTGCGGTCCACTTCGATGCCGGCCTTGCTCAGGCCGTTGATAAATCGGCCATAGGTGAGGCCGAGGCTGCGGGTGGCGGCGTTGATGCGCTGGATCCACAGGGCGCGGAAATTGCGCTTCTTGGTGCGGCGGTCACGATAGGCGTATTGATCCGCCTTCTCCACCGCCTGCACGGCAACGCGGAAAATGTTCTTGCGGCGGGAGAAATAACCCTTCGCCTGCTTGAGGGTCTTCTTGTGGGAACGGCGGGCGACAACGCCGCCTTTGGCGCGAGGCATGGCTCAGGCTCCTTACAGATTAGCGGGCGTAGGGCATGTGGATCTTGACCAGGCCTTCATCGCCCGGGGCCAGAACCATCGTGCCGCGCTGGTTGCGGATCTGCTTGTTGGTGCGCTTGATCATGCCGTGGCGCTTGCCGGCGCCGGCGGCCTTGACGCGGCCCGAAGCCGTCATCTTGAACCGCTTCTTGCACGCGGACTTGGTTTTCATCTTGGGCATTTTGCTTAGTCCTTTCAAAGCATTAACGCCGCCATGGCATGCCCTTTACAGGCCAGGCGGCTGGTCGAAGCCGGTGGTAAAGCAGAATTGCGCAGGAAAGGCAATAGCTTGGGGTGGTCAGCTGCCGCCCAGGCTGACGCGCAGGCCGCCCAGCGGGCTTTTGCCAAAATGCAGCGCCAGACCATAAAGATCGGCGATATCGGCGATGATGGCAAGACCGAGGCCGGACCCCTGCTTTGATTCATCGAGACGCAGGCCGCGCTGGGCAATGGTGGCAAGCGCGCCGTCGGGCACGCCCGGTCCGTCATCTTCCACGATGAGGCGGCCTCCTTCATGGGCGAGCCTGACGGTGCCGCGCGCCCATTTGCGGGCATTGTCCAGAAGGATGCCGAGAAGCTCGGTCAGGTCGCCCTCCTCCATGGCCATGCGCGTGCCGGGCGGCACATCAACCTGCCAGGTCAGGTCCTCGGTGCCCGGCAGTTTCTTCAGGGTGGCGACCACGCGGGCCGCCACCGCCGGCAGGTCGGCGGCAGCCGTGCCATGACCGGTGGACAGGCGGGCGCGGGCCAGGGCGTGATCGACCTGACGCACCATGGCCGAGGCCGCCTCGTCGATGGTGTCTGCCGCCTGGGCCTTGCCCGTCTGGCGCAGGCCCTCGGCCAGGCTGCCGAGAATGGTGAGCGGCGTCTTGAGGCCGTGGGCGAGATCACCGGCGCGCTTGCGGGCGCGCTCCAGCGACTGGTCGCGCCGGTCGAGCACGGTGTTGAACTCGGAAACGAGGGGGGCGACCTCGGCGGGGAAGGTTCCTGTGATGCGCTTGCCCGTGGCCGGGTCGGAGCCCAGGGCCTGGACCTCGCGGCGCAGCGCCCGCAGCGGCCGCAAGCCCACCGCTACCTGCGCCCAGGAGGCCAGCATCAGCGCCAGACCCAGGGGCAGGAGATAGAGCAGCAGCCGGCTCTGGAAGGCGGCGAGCGGCTGTGACAGAGCCGTATCATGGCGGGCGGCATAGAGGGTGAAATGGCGCGCCGCCGCGCCCTCGCCCAGGGTGATGGCCCGGCTGGAGATGATGAGCGGCTCGCCCTCCGGCCCGAGACCCTTAACGCCATCGGGAATGGGCGCGTCCCAGATGGAGCGCGAGTGAATGCGCTCGGCGGGGCCGGCCGCCGTATCCTCCATCACCCACCAATAGGCACCGCTGAGGGGCTGGCCATATTCGACATTGGCGAGATTGGCCCCGGCCGTGAAACTGCCGTCGGGCGCGATGGCGAGGCTGCCCGCCAATTGCCGGAGGTCGCGCTGCAATTCCTGATCGAGCAGGGCCGCGACATGGCGCTCGAAGAGCTGCGACAGGGCAAAGCCTGCCAGCGCCAGCGCCAGGAAAATCGAGGCCGCCGCCGCCACCAGCAAGCGCAGGCGAAGCGAGCGCACCATGGTTCAGGCCGGTCCGGTGATGGTGTAGCCGAAGCCGCGCCGGGTTGCGATGACGCCGGGGCCGACCTTGCGCCGCAGGCGGGTCACCAGCGCCTCGATGGCATTGGCATCGCGGTCATGGTCATGGGCATAGAGATGTTCGGCCAGTTCCATCTGCGACAGGGCTTCGCCGCGATGATGCAGCAGGGCCGAAAGCAGGCGGAATTCCAGCGGTGTGAGGTTCAGGGGCGCGCCGGCCCGCGTCACCACGCGCAGGCGCGGATCGAGCGTCAGATCGCCGTGGGTGATGACCGGCTGCACCTGGCCTGCCGACCGGCGCAGCAGGGCGCGCAGGCGGGCCAGCAATTCCTCCATGCGGAAGGGCTTGGGCAGATAATCATCGGCACCGGAATCGATGCCCTCCACCCGCTCGGCCCATGAGCCGCGCGCCGTGAGGATGAGGATGGGCGTGGTCAGCCCCTCCTGCCGCCAGCGCTTCAGGACGGTGAGGCCGTCGAGCCGGGGCAGGCCGAGATCGAGCACGATGGCACCGTAATTGCCGGTGCCGCCCTGAAACCAGGCCTGCTCGCCGTCGCTGACGCTTTCGGCCACATAACCGGCGCGGCCCAGGGCGTCACACAGGCTGTCCCTGATCCGGGCTTCGTCCTCCACCACCAGAACCCGCATGGCTCAGATCCTCCGGGCCCTGATGATCTGCCGGGTGGCAGCATCGACGCGGACCTCGGTGATGCCGCCATCTGCCGCCAGAACCTTGATCTTGTAGACCACCACGCCATCCTTCACTTCCGCCTTCACCCGCACCACCTCGCCGGGATAGTCCCTGGCCACGAGGTCGAGAATGTCGCGCAAGGGGGCGGCGCGGCCCTCCTTCACGGCGCGGCGGATTTCGGCCTGCTCGTGCTCGTCGTGGTCATCATCACGGTCGTGGTCGCCGTCATCGGCCAGGCCCACGCCGGGGGCCAGGCTTGCCGCTGCCGCCGCCCAAACCAGAAAGTGCCGCCGGGAAATCATGGCCATAGTCAATCACCGTCACCGCGGGGCCGCAAGTCCAGCCCCTGAACCCGCATCCTGCCACAAAAAAGCTGACAGGCCCCTGACGGACCTGCCAGCTTTTGAAATCACGCAGGCGGCGCTTACTTCGGCGCCAGGATCATGACGATCTGGCGGCCCTCGAAGCGGGCATCGGACTCCACCTTCACGGCGTCGCCGAGGTCGGCCTTGAGCCGGTTCAGGAGCTGGTGGCCCAATTCCTGGTGGGCCATTTCGCGGCCCCGGAAGCGCAGTGTGATCTTGACCTTGTCACCTTCCTCGAAGAAGCGGCGGATGGCCTTCATCTTCACGTCATAGTCGTGGTCGTCGATCATCGGGCGCATCTTGATCTCCTTGATCTCGATGACCTTCTGCTTCTTGCGGGCTTCGGCAGCCTTCTTCTGTTCCTGAAACTTGAATTTGCCGTAGTCGAGGATCTTGGCCACCGGCGGCTTGGCGTCCGGCGACACCTCGACGAGATCGAGGTTGGCCTCCTCGGCCATGATCATGGCCTGACGGGTGGGCACGACACCGAGATTCTGCCCTTCCGCGTCAATGAGGCGGACTTCGCGGGCGTCGATGCGGTGATTGATCCTGTGTCCTTCTTCCTTTTGCGGGGGGGCGGCTCCGCGCGATAGTGACGGCCTCCGGGGTGGTATGCTCAAGTGGTCTTCATCTCCTGTTGGGGCGGGGGGGAGGTGGTGGTCACGGATCCGGGACCGCCGGTTTGACCCCGCGCCCTTTAGCCCAGATTTTTTGCCGGGTGAACCACCCATTTTGGCAGGCCCGCCGGGCCGCCGCCGGGCGAATCGTCTATAGGAGGGTCATGCCGCAGTTCGACACCGCCCTTGCCCACCACCGTCTCGCCTATCGCACCGATGGGCCGGATACCGACATGGCCCAGACCGGGATCTTCTGGCTGGGGGGCCTCAAGTCCGACATGACGGGCAGCAAGGCCGCCGCCCTGGCCGCCATGGCGCGGGCCACCCGGCGCAATTGCCTGCGCTTCGACTATTCCGGGCATGGCGCGTCATCGGGGGCCTTCGAGGACGGCACCATTTCCCTCTGGCTCGATCAGGCGGTGCATATGTTCATCAGCCACACCACGGGGCGGCGCGTGGTGGTGGGCTCCAGCATGGGGGGCTGGCTGGCGCTGCTGCTGGCGCGGGCGCTCAGCCGGGAAGACCCCGCCCACTTCCGCCGCATCGCCGGGCTGGTGCTGATTGCGCCCGCCACCGACATGACCGAGGCTCTCATGTGGGAGCAGTTTCCCTTCAGCGTGCGCCAGACCATTCTGGAGCGCGGCCATTGGGACCTGCCGTCAGACTACGGCGGCGGCTATCACATCACCGCGCAGCTCATCGAGGATGGCCGGCGCCACCTCCTGTTCCAGGATGGCCTCGCCCTGCCCTTTCCGGTGCGCATCATCCAGGGCGGCGAGGACAAGGACGTGCCGCCCGATCACGCGGTCCGGACCTTCGAGATGCTGACCGGGCCGGATGTGACGCTGACCTATATCAAGGGCGGCGATCACCGCCTGTCGACGCCGACGCAACTTGCCATCATCAAGGAGACGGTGAACAGCCTGTGTGAGCGGAGCGACGGGATCAGTCCCTGACCGTATCAGGTGCATCCCACTCGGCGCGGACATCGGGATCGGTTTCCGCCGGACGATGGGCGGCGCGCAGGCTGGCGAATGCCACGGGCGCCACAAGCTGCATCAGGGCCCAGACGGCCATGGCCCGCACCAGGGGCGAGGCATGGGCAAGATGCGGCGCAATGCGCGGGACAAGGGCCGCAGCGCCGCTGTTGCCCGCCGCGATCAGGGTATTGCGCAGGAAGCGGGCATGGCCGACGCGCTTGACCGGCGAGCCGGAAAAGAGCGCCCGGAAGGCCGCATCATCGAGCGCCAGAAGCGCCGCCAGATCGGGGGCCAGGAGATCGGCCCGGGCGGCAAGTTTCGCTTCGCGGGCGGCACGCGCAAACTTGTTCCAGGGGCAGACGGCCAGGCAGTCATCGCAGCCATAGATGCGGTTGCCCATGGCGGTTCGAAACTCGCGGGCGATGTGACCCGGGTGCTCGATGGTGAGATAGGACAGGCAGCGCCGGGCATCGATCTCATGGGGCGCGGTGAAGGCCTGGGTCGGGCAGGCCTCGAGACAGGCGCGGCAGGCACCACAATGATCGTTCTCCGCTGCATCGGGCGGCAGGTCGGCGCTGGTGAGAATGACGCCGAGAAAGAACCATGATCCCAGATCGCGCGACAGGAGGTTGGTATGCTTGCCCTGCCAGCCCAGGCCCGCCTGCTGGGCCAGCGGCTTTTCCATGAGGGGGGCCGTGTCGACGAAGACCTTCACCTGAGCCCCGCTGGCGCGCGCGAAGCCCTGGGCCAGACGCTTGAGCTTGCCCTTGATGACATCGTGATAGTCGCGGTTCAGGGCGTAGACGGAAATGACGCCGCGTTCACGGCGGGCGAGACGTTGCTGATGGTCCAGCCCTTGATGATAGGACAGGGCCAGCACGATGGCCGATCGCGCCTCCGGCCACATGGCCTGCGGCGTGGCGCGGCGCGGCGCGGTGTCGGCCAGCCAGGCCATGCCGCCGTGCCGGCCCTGGGCGACAAAGGCCTGAAGATCATTCCGCACCGCCAGCGGCAGATGGGCTGATGTGATGCGGCAGAGATCAAAGCCTTCGGCGCTGGCCGCCCGCTTCAGCGCGGCGACCCGTTCAGCCGGCTCAGAAGTCGAGGTCGGCATAGGACCCCGCAGGTGCCATGCCGGGCAATTGATCGGCCAGCAGGCTGCGGAAGGAGGGTCTGGATTTCAGACGCTGATACCAGCTCTTGGCGCCGGAATGATCCGCCCACGGAATATCACCGAGATAGTCGATGGCCGAGAGATGGGCGGCGGCGGCGAGATCGGCCATGGACAGGTCCGGCCCCGCCAGGAAGGGCCGGGCATCGGCCAGGGCCGCGATATAGTCGAGATGGCCGCGCAGCAGGGAGAGCCCGTGACGGATGCGGCTCATGTCGGGGGCACCGCCGCCCGCCGCGCGCGGCAGGAAGCGGCGGATCACTTTTTCGGTCAGCACCGGCTCCGACACTTCGGCATAGAACTTGGTGTCGAACCACGACACCAGCCGGCGCACCTCGGCCCGGGCCAGCGCATCACCGGGAATCAGGGGCTGGTCGGCGCCGCGCGTCTCTTCCAGATATTCGCTCACCGCCTCGCTGCCGCAGACAGCACTGCCATCGTCCTCGATGAAGACCGGCACGGTGCCGGCGGGATTGGCGGCAAAGAGATCGGGGCCCGCCTGCCAGGGGCGTTCCTCGGTGGCGTCATGGGTCACGCCATATTCGGCGAGGGCCAGCCTGATGCGGCGGCTTGCGGGATCGAGGGAGAAATGCAGGAGTCGGGGCATGGTTGACAGGCCGTTAACAGTTTACGTGACACAAGTCTTTGCCGTTGCCGCCCATGGAGTGGTCCTATAGAACCCGGCCCTTCGGGCGGCAAGCAATTTGATCCCGCCTTCACCCAGGTCCCGTGATGCCGTTCATCCAGATCATCGTCCTCGCCCTCATTCAGGGCATCACCGAATTCCTGCCGATCTCGTCCTCGGGCCATCTCATTCTGGCTCCGGTCGTCATGGGCTGGCACGATCAGGGCCTGCTCACCGACATGGTGACCAATGTCGGCACGGTGACCGCCGTCATCATCTATTTCTGGCGCGATGTGATGCGCATCCTGCGCGGCACGCTGGACCTGGCACGGCGCGAGGACACGGCGGATGCGCGCCTCGCCTTCCACATCATCATCGGCTCCATCCCGATCTTCGCGGTGGGCCTGGTGATGAAAGTGCTGCACCTCGACGATCTCATCCGCAGTCCGATGCTGGTGGCGGTCAATGCCATCGTCTTCGGCCTGCTGCTCTATGCGGCGGACGCCTATGGGCTGTTCAAGCGCACCATGGCCGACATGAACTGGCGGGCCGCCGCCATCATCGGCACGGCCCAGGCCTTCGCGCTCTCCCCCGGCACCAGCCGCTCCGGCGTGACCATGACGGCGGCGCGCGCCCTTGGCTTCACCCGGCCGGAAGCGGCGCGCTTTTCCTTCCTGCTGTCCATTCCGGCCAATGGCGCGGCCTCGGTGCTGGTCATCGGCGATGCGCTGAAGTCGGGCCAGCCCATGACCACGGATGTCATCATCACCGGGCTTCTCACCTTCTTTGTGGCACTGGGCACCATCAGCCTGCTCATGCGCTGGGTCCGCAGCATGAGCTTCCTGCCCTTCGTCATCTATCGCATGATCCTGGGCGGGGCCATTATCGGCCTGATCTATTCCGGCACGCAACTGGTCGCCGCACCGTAACCGCCCGCGATGGTGCCCCGGAGCATCCTGACTTTTGCTGCCCTCAGCAAAGGCCAGATGGGATTCTCGCCAGCCATAGGCCAGGGCGATGGCTTTGATTCCTCAAAGCGCACATCTAGACGTTTTCGCCGCTGGTGGTGGGCGCGGTGAACTGGCCCGCCTTGCGGTAGCGGTAGAGATAGCTCGGCAGGATGGCGGCGAGATTGCGCGGGGCGACCCCAAGGCCAGCGAGATCGCGGCCTTCGGCCACGGCTTCCGCACTCACCACATTGTCACGGCGCAGCGTGCGCACCTGATCGGCGGTGAAGGGCGGCCAGGGCATGAGGCCCAGCGTGACCTTGCGGAACCAGGGCCTCTGCCAGAGATTGAACATGTGGCCGAGGAAGCGCGATTCGCTCCAGGTCAGGTCCATGAAGCCCCGGTTGCGGCCCGTCACATCCAGCACCATCCGGGCCATCTCTTTCATGCTGACCACTTCCGGCCCACCCAGCTCATAGACCTTGCCGGAGGCTTCGCCGCGGCTCACCAGGTGGGTGATGGCCAGCGCCACATCGCCTACATAGACCGGCTGGAACTTGGTGACGCCGTCACCGATCAGCACCACAAAGGGCGAATAGCGCGCCATGGCGCCGAAGGTGTTAAAGAGCTTGTCCTCCGGCCCGAAGATGACCGAGGGCCGCAGCATGACCGCTCCGGGGAAGGCTTGCGCCACCCGGGCCTCGCCCTCGGCCTTGGACCTGGCATAGTCGCTGTCCCAGTGGGCGTCCGCCCCCAGGGCCGACATGTGAATGAACTGGCTGGCTCCGGTCGCGCGCGCGGCCTGGGCGGCGGCTTCGGCCCCTTCCACATGGATATGGTCAAAGCCCTGGGCGCCCGAATCAAACAGCACGCCGACCAGGTTGATGACCGTATCCGCCCCTTCGCAGGCGGCGGCGAGCGACTCAGGATAGCGCAGGTTGGCCTGCACCGGCATGACCTGGCCCACGCCGCCGGTGGGCTGGGTGAAGCCCGCCAGATCGGGCCTGCGGCAGGCCACCCGGACCCGATGCCCGGCCTTGGCCAGGGCCCGCACCACATGGCGGCCCACGAAGCCCGACCCGCCGATGACCGTCACCAGTTTGCTGTTGCCCATGTCCTTCACCCGGATAGCGTGATTGGGCCGCCGTTTTAGGCCGGGTCGTCCCATCTGCCAAGGGTCGGGCGTGCTGCCTGTGCCGCCCGCAGCAGCCGCCGGTTGACAATCTCCCGTCCGGCCTACTAAGAGACGCCCCAAGCCCAGATGGCGGAATTGGTAGACGCACTAGTTTCAGGTACTAGCGCTGCAAGGCGTGGAGGTTCGAGTCCTCTTCTGGGCACCATCTTTTTATGAGGCGGCATGGCGATCAAGCTTTACAAGGGCGACCTGCCGGCGGGCCTTTCCTTCGGAACCTCCGTGGCCGTGGACACCGAGACGCTGGGGCTGAACCCGCGCCGCGACAAGCTCTGTCTGGTGCAGCTTTCCGCCGGTGATGGCAACGCCCATCTCGTCCAGCTCGACCGCGCCACCTATGACTGCCCCAATCTCAAGGCGCTCTTGACCGATCCGGCGGTCACCAAGATCTTCCATTTCGCCCGCTTCGATGTGGCCGCGCTCAAGCATTACCTCGGCGTCGATGTGGCCCCGCTCTACTGCACCAAGATCGCCTCCAGGCTCACCCGCACCTATACCGACCGCCATGGCCTCAAGGATCTGGTGCGTGAGCTGCTCGGCATCGAGATCAACAAGCTTCAGCAAAGCTCGGACTGGGGTGCCCATGTGCTGAGCGATGCCCAGAAGCAATACGCCGCCCAGGATGTGCTGTATCTGCATGAGGTGAAGGCGCGGCTCGACCAGATGCTGAAGCGTGAGGCGCGCGAGGGCCTGGCCCAGGCCTGCTTCACCTTCATTCCGGCGCGCGCCGCCCTCGACCTCGCTGGCTGGGGCGAAGAAGATGTCTTCGCCCACTGAACCATCCTCCCAGCGTTCTGCTGCCGAACAGATGCAGGCGCGGGCGCGCCTGCTGCGCGGGCTTGGCGCGGTTCTGGCGCTGGTGGCCCTTGGCCTGGCGCTGGCCTTTGCCATTCAATCCGGCGTCCTTTCGGCCCTCATGCCGCAGCCTAAGAGGCCGGAGGTGGCCATGCCCCTGCCCACCCAGGTCACCGGTTCGGAGGCGCATTATTCCGGCCTGGACAATTCCGGCCAGCCCTATGACATCGCCGCCCGGACCGGGGTTCAGGACAAGGATGTGGCCAGTCTCATTCACCTGGAGGAGGTGGCCAGCACCTTCCGCCGTCCGGCGGGCGAGGCCATTGCCATTGCCGCCCCCAGGGGACGCTATGACACCAAGGCCCGGCAGATGGAACTGGAGGGCGGGGTGACGATCCATGACGGCAGCCGCTTTACAGCCATCACGGACCGGGCCAAGGTCGGGGTAGACGACAAGACCATCCAATCCACCAGTCCGGTGACGGTGACCTTGCCCCAGGGCCAGATTACCGCCAATGAGATGAATGTGGGCGCGGAAGGCAGCCGCATCCTGTTCCGGGGCGCGGTCAAGGCGCGTTTCGGCACCACAACGGCGAACAAGGGAGACAAGACTCCATGACCAGAACCATCACGGCAGCGGCACTGGCTCTGGTGCTGCTCGGTGTGCCAGCGCCCATCGCCCTGGCGCAAACGGCGGAGGAGGTCAACATCGAGGCCGCCGAAATGGAGATCATCGACGCCAACAAGACGGCGGTGTTCCGGGGCGACGTGGTGGCAACGCGCGGCGGCGAGACCCTGCGCTCGCAGGAAATGACCGTCACCTACACCGATGTGAAGCAGCCCGACGGCACCACCAAGACCCAGGCCGATGTGCTGGATGCCACCGGCGGGGTGACCATCACCACCGCCAAGCAGACCATCACCGCGGCCCAGGCGCGCATCAACATCGGCAGCGACAAGCTGGTGGCCAGCGGCAATGTCAAGGTGGTGCAGGGCAAGACGGTGCTGCGCGGCGAGAAACTGACGACCGACCTGAAGGGCGGCCATTCGGTGATGAGCGGCGGGCGGGTCAAGGGCACCTTCGTGCCGCGCTGAGGCCCGGGCCGTTTCATTCAAAATTAAGATAAATAGGTCGTAATCACGTGACGCAGCATTCTGACAGCGGATCCGGGCCCCGGTCGGGCCAGAGGATGACGGGTGCGGGCGCGCCCCCCAAGGGCAAGCCCAAGGCCGCCGCCGGCAACGGCACCGCAGATGGCGCGGACGAAGGCCTCAGCGTTGAGCAGCTCGCCAAGAGCTACAAGCGCCGGCAGGTGGTCCGTGATGTTTCGCTCAGGGTGCGGCGGGGTGAGGCCGTCGGTCTTCTCGGACCCAACGGCGCTGGCAAGACCACGGTGTTCTACATGATCACCGGCCTTGTGGCGGCGGACCAGGGAACGATCAGGCTGGACGGGGTGGACATCACCCACCTCCCGCTCTACCGGCGGGCCAGGCTGGGGATTGGCTATCTGCCGCAGGAAAGTTCGATTTTCCGCGGCCTCACGGTGGAAGACAATTTGCGTGCGGTGCTGGAACTCGTCGAGCCCAGCAAACCGGCGCGCGAGCGTGTGTTGCGTGAGTTGTACGATGAGTTCTCAATCTCCCATCTCCGGCATTCGCCGGCTTTTGCGCTCTCTGGGGGAGAGCGTCGCCGGGTGGAAATCGCCCGCGCCCTCGTTGCCAAGCCCCAGTTCATGCTCCTCGACGAACCCTTTGCCGGCATCGATCCGATCGCAATCGGTGATATTCGCCAGCTGGTGCGACAGCTCACCGCTCGGGGAATCGGGGTGCTTATTACGGATCACAACGTACGAGAGACACTCGAGCTCATCGACCGGGCGCTCATCATCCATGAGGGCAAGGTCCTGACCCAGGGCACACCGGCGGAGATCGTCGCCAACCCGGACGTGCGCCGCCATTACCTCGGCCAGGAATTCTCGCTGTAGGATCCCGGGCTGCACGTTTCCGTGCTGCCGTGCTCTTCACCGGCCATTAGCCATGGCCGGCGAAATCGCATCTTGACCCGGGGTTCAGGCACGGTCCTTGCCGCAATGTCACTTCCCTTTCACCACAGGTGATCTAGGCTGGCGGCGGAAGGGGAGATTGCCGTGGCACTCACGCAACGACTGGACATCCGGCTTAGCCAGCAACTGGTCATGACGCCGCAACTGCAACAGGCGATCAAGCTGTTGCAGATGTCGAACATCGATCTGCAGGCCTATGTCGATGCCGAGCTGGAGCGCAACCCGCTGCTGGAACGCGATGACCGCAGCGAGGACTTGCCGCAACCGGCGCGTGATGACGAGGGCGGCCCAGAGATCGACAGCGAGGCGCTGACCCAGATGGACACGGTGTCCAACCTGACCTCGCCCCTGCCGCAGGAAGACCAGCTGCGCACGCTTGACACCGACCTCGACAATGTCTTCACCCATGAGGCCAGGGCGGACGCCGACCAGCGCCAGGCCCATGGCCAGAGCGACAGTTCCTGGGCTTCGCTGAAGCCGGCGAGCAGCCTGTCGCTGGACAGCGATGACCTCGACTTCGGCGCCAACCTGACCCGGGCGGAAACCCTGACCGAACATCTGACCGACCAGTTGCACATGGAGACCATGAGCGAGGCCGACCGGCTCATCGGCCAGCATCTCATCGGCATGGTCAACGAGGCGGGCTATCTCACCGCCGACAGCGCCACCATTGCCGAACAGCTGGGCACCGATGTCGCCCATGTGGAACAGGTGCTCGGCGTGCTCAGGGGCTTCGACCCGGCGGGGGTCTTCGCCGCCGACCTGGCGGATTGCCTGGCGCTGCAATTGCAGGAGCGCGACCGGCTGGACCCCTGCATGAAATCCCTGCTGGAGCACCTGCCGCTGGTGGCCAAGCGTGACTTCGCCGCGCTCAAGACCCTGTGCCGGGTGGATATGGACGACATCCGCGACATGGTGGCGGAACTGAAGCGGCTGAACCCCAAGCCCGGCCATGCCTTCGGCTCGGAGCCGGTGGTGCCGGTGGTGCCGGATGTCTTCGTGCGTGCCGCGCCCGACGGCTCATGGCAGGTGGAACTCAACAACGACACCCTGCCGCGCCTTCTCATCAATACGCAATACATGGCGCGGGTCAGCCGCGACACCCAGACCCCGGCGGGCAAGACCTTCCTGTCCGAGGCCCATGCCAACGCCACCTGGCTGGTGAAGAGCCTGGACCAGCGCGCCCGCACCATTCTCAAGGTGGCGCAGGAGATCGTGCGCCAGCAGGATGCCTTCCTGGTTCTCGGGGTGCAGCACCTGCGCCCGCTCAATCTGCGCACCGTCGCCGATGCCATCGGCATGCATGAATCAACCGTGAGCCGCGTCACCTCCAACAAGTACATGGCCACGCCGCGCGGCACCTTCGAACTCAAATATTTCTTCACCACGGCCCTTGCCGCCACCAATGGCGAGGGTGCGGACCATTCGGCGGAAGCGGTGCGCCACCGCATCAAGGAGATGGTGGCGAAGGAGGAGCTTCAGGCCATTCTGTCGGATGACACCATCGTCGAGCGGCTGCGCGCCCAGGGTGTGGATATTGCCCGGCGGACCGTTGCCAAATATCGGGAATCACTTGGTATTCCGTCATCAGTGCAACGCCGGCGGGACGCCCGCGTATAGGCTCTTCCGGGGTTGACTTGGGGGAGGCCTGAAAGTAGGTTCCGCCCCGATTTGAACACCTCCACGAAGCAGTTTAGACTGCCAGCAATCGACGCCGGGTCGATGGCGTCTTGCGTTTCGGCCCCACTGACAACAGGGAAAGCCAATGCACATCAAGGTGACCGGCAAGAATTTTGATGTCGGCGACGCTCTCCGCGCCCGCATCGACGAACGGCTCAAGGCCTTCCGGCAGAAATATTTCGAAAGCACCGTGCACGGCCATGTGACGCTGGAGAAGCAGGGCAAGCGCTTCGCCACCGACTGCACGCTCCATCTCGCCACCGGCCTCGTCATCCAGGCCGAGGGCAAGTCGGACGACGCCACCAAGTCCTTCGAGGCGGCGGCCGAACATCTGGAACGCCAGCTCCGCCGCTACAAGCAGCGCCTCAAGGATCACTTCAAGGCGCGGCGCGAACCGCCCCCCATGCTGGCGGCCCAGGAGCACGTCATCCGCGCGGCCGATGAACTGCCCGAGGCGCCGGAGCCCGAAGACGCCAATCCCGTGGTCATCGCCGAGAGCGCCACCAGCCTGGCCGAGATCACGGTGGGCGAGGCGGTCATGCAGCTCGATCTCTCGACCAAGCCCTTCGTGCTGTTCCGCAATGCCGGCAACCAGCGTCTCAATGTTGTTTATCGCCGTCCTGATGGCCATATCGGCTGGATCGACCCAAGCCCCGCCGTTTGACCCTCCCTTCGCAAGGTTTCTTTCCATCATGGATCTCGCAGAAATCATCGACTCGCGTGCCGTGCTTGCCAATGTGAAGGCGCAGAACAAGAAGCAGCTGCTGCAGGATCTGGCCCAGACCATGGCGGGGCTGGTGGCCGTGGACCAGCGCATCATCTTCGAAACCCTGCTGACCCGCGAGAAGCTGGGCTCCACCGGCATTGGCCAGGGGCTGGCCATTCCCCATGGCAAGATGCCGGGCCTGACCCGGGTCTATGGTCTCTTTGCCAAGCTGGCCCAGCCCATTCTCTATGACAGCCTGGACGGGGAGCCGGTTGATCTTGTCTTCGTGCTGCTGGCGCCGGATCACGCCGGGGCCGATGCGCTGAAGGCCCTGGCGCGGATTTCGCGCCTGCTGCGCGAGAAGGACACCATCGCCAAGCTGCGCGGCACCGATACGCCGGAGGGGCTTTACGCCATTCTCACCGAGCCGCAGGCCGGCATGGGATCTCAGGCCAACTGATCGCGGCTTTCAGACGGCAAAGCCGCCGGCGATGATCCGGCGGCTTTTTTTCTGGTCAAATGGTCAGTGCAGACTGGCGGGCACCAGTTCGTTTTCCAGCGCCTGGCCAATGGCGGCCTCGCGGCTGTCGGAAATGGAAATGGGCGTGCCATCGGCATTGCACAGGCAGAAGAGTTTCTGGCCCCTGGGCAGGATGACCTTCTCACCCAGCAGCTTCAACGCCTCGCTGGAGCCGATCTCGCGCACATAGGCGAGGACACCACCGCCGAGGCGGGCCAGTTCCTCCGGCGTCAGCATGGGCCGGTCCATGATCTTGTTGTCCATGGTCTTGTTCATGACTTGTCCTCCCGGATGGCGATGTGGCGGAAAACCCGCTCGGGGATCAGTCGGCGGAGATCGACGGCAAGCAGCCCATGGGCGAGGCTCGCGCCGGTGACCTCCATGCCGTCGGCCAGCACGAAGGCGCGCTGGAACTGCCGTCCGGCAATGCCGCGGTGGAGATAGTCGCGAGCCTCTTCGTCGCGCTGGCGGCCCTTTACCGTGAGCTGGTTATCCTCCACCGTCACTTCCAGCTCGGCGGCGGAGAAGCCGGCCACCGCGATGGTGATGCGCAGCCTTTCGCCCGCGGTGGCGCCCTCGCCCTCCGGCGGCGGAAAGCGCTCGATGTTATAGGGCGGATAGCCCTCGCCCGAAGTCTTGACCGCCCGGTCAAGCAGGCGCTCCAGGCTGTCAAAGCCCAGCAGCAGCGGCGAGGAAAAATACGAGATCCGGGTCATTTCTCTTAAGCCCTTGTGACAAGCAGCCCTTATCCTCCGGCCCGAATGGCACCGACGGACAGGCTACATATGTGGGGGCTTTGCCGCATTTCAAGGTTGCGGGCCTGTCCGGGGGCCGTTGACAAGCGCTCCCCGCCCCTTGCCAAAGGAGGTCGTTTGGCGTCAATTGTGTGCCGGGATTGGCCCCATCAAGAGGCCAAGCAACAGGGAACACTTATCATGAACAAACGGACACTTCTGGTCGCCTTGGCGGCGCTCGCGGCGGCGGGCTACTATTTCTACGGCAGCGGCGGCGGCTCTTCGGACAAGCCCGCGCCGGGCACTCCGGCGGTGGTGTTCGACACCGGCGGCAAGTTCGACAAGTCCTTCAACGAGGGCATCTATAACGGTGCCGAGAAGTTCAAGACGGAAACCAGCCAGGCCTATGGTGAGTTTGAAATCACCAATGAGGCCCAGCGCGAACAGGCGCTGCGCAACTTCGCCGACAAGGGCTATAGCCCGATCATCGCGGCGGGCTTCGCCCAGGCGGCGGCTCTCGGCAAGGTGGCGGCGGAATATCCCAACATCAAGTTCGCCATCATCGACGACAGTTCGATCACGCTGCCCAACGTGCAGTCCATCGTGTTCAAGGAAGAGGAAGGCTCCTATCTGGTCGGCCTGCTGGCGGCCATGGCCTCCAAGACCGGCAAGGTGGGCTTCGTCGGCGGCATGGACATTCCGCTGATCCGCAAGTTTGCCTGCGGCTATGTGCAGGGCGTGAAGGCCACCAATCCGGCGGCCACCGTGTTCCAGAACATGACCGGCGACACGGGCGCGGCCTGGAATGATCCGGTGAAGGGCGGCGAGTTGACCAAGGCCCAGATCGCCCAGGGCGCGGACGTGATCTATCACGCGGCGGGCGGCACGGGAGTTGGCGTGTTGCAGGCAGCGGCCGACAACGGCGCGCTCGGCATTGGCGTCGATTCCAACCAGAACGGCCTCCATCCCGGCAAGGTGCTCACCTCCATGCTGAAGCGCGTGGATGTGGCGGTCTACAACGTCATGAAGTCGGCCAAGGACGGCAGCTTCAAGGCGGGCACCACCTCGCTCGGCCTGGCCCAGGACGGCGTCGGCTATGCCATGGACGACAACAACAAGGCCCTGGTCTCCCCGCCCATGATCGCGGCGGCGGATGCGGCCAAGGCAGCCATCGTGGCCGGCACCTTGCAGGTTCATGACTACATGACCGACGAGAAGTGCCCGGTGCAATAACCCAACCCTCAACGCCGCCCTGTTCCGTGTGGACGGGGCGGCCCTTTCTCCGCGGGGGCCATGGTGAGCGACCGCCCAGCCAGGCAGGACAGATCAGCACCGGGGGCTTCAGCGCCGCCCGCCGTTGAACTCATCGGCATCGACAAGCGCTTCGGGCCGGTTCACGCCAATCGCCATGTCTCGCTGGCCATCGCCAAGGGGTCGATCCACGGCATCATCGGCGAGAACGGCGCAGGCAAATCGACGCTCATGTCCATCCTCTTCGGCTTCTATGCCGCCGACGCCGGGGAAATCCGGGTCAACGGCAGGAAAGTCGACATCACGTCATCGGGCGATGCCATCGCCCAGGGCATCGGCATGGTGCATCAGCACTTCATGCTGGTGGAGCCCTTCACGGTTCTGGAAAATGTCGTTCTCGGGGCGGAGGGCGGCGCGCTCATCGGTCCGGCGCTGGCGCGGGCGCGCGGGGTCTTGGAGCGGCTGGCGCGCGACTATGAACTCGATGTTGACCCTGACGCCATCGTCGGCACCCTGCCGGTGGGCCTGCAGCAGCGGGTGGAAATTCTCAAGGCCCTGTTCAAGGGCGCTGATGTGCTGATCCTCGACGAGCCGACCGGCGTGTTGACGCCCAATGAGGCCGATCATCTGTTCCACATCCTGCGCGGTCTTCGGGATCAGGGCAAAACCGTCATCATCATCACCCACAAGCTCAACGAGATCATGGAAGTGACCGACCGCGTCTCGGTGATGCGGCGGGGCGAGCTGGTGGCCACCGTCGACACCAGGGATACGAGTGCGGCGGCCCTCGCCGAACTCATGGTGGGGCGCAGCGTGCTGCTCGAGGTGGAAAAGGGCGAAGGCAAGCCCGGCGCGGTGGTGCTCGCGGTCGAGAAGCTCACCTGGCGCGACAGCAAGAACGTGGCCCGGGTCAAGGACGTCTCCTTCGCCGTGCGGGCGGGCGAGATCGTCGGCATTGCCGGGGTCTCCGGCAATGGCCAGTCGGAACTCCTCGATCTCATCGCGGGCCTGAAGCGGCCCAGCGCGGGCACCATCCGTCTCGACGGGCAGGAGATCGGCCACCTCGCCGATCCGGCGCGGTTGCGCGATCTGGGCGTGGCCCATGTGCCCGAGGACCGGCAGGCGCGCGGCCTCATCATGCCCTTCGAGGAATGCGAATCCGCCATTCTCGGCTGGCACGATGATCCGGCTCTCGGCTCGGCCCTGTGGCTCGACCGCGGCAAGGTCGAGGGGCGGGCGGCCGCCGACATGGCCGCCTTTGACGTGCGGCCCCAGGACTGTCACCTGAAGTCGGCCAAGTTCTCCGGCGGCAACCAGCAGAAAATCGTGCTGGCGCGCGAAATCGGGCGCGATCCCAAACTGCTCATCGTCGGCCAGCCGACGCGCGGGGTTGATGTCGGCGCCATCGAATTCATCCCCCGCCGCCTGCTCGAGTTGCGCGACCAGGGCAAGGCCATATTGCTCGTCTCGGTGGAACTCGATGAAATCCGTTCGCTCTCGGACCGCATCCTCGTCATGTTCGCCGGCGAGGTCATGGGCGAGAGGCCGCCGGAAACCGACGAGCGCGAGCTTGGCCTGCTCATGGCGGGCGTGCAGCCGGGCGACAGGCCAGAGGCCACGGCATCATGATGAAGAAGGTTCATGGTGAATTGCCGCATTGGGTGGACACAGCCCTCATCCCCGCCGTCAATCTGGTGGTGGCGCTGCTGGTTGCCGGTCTGGTCGTGCTGATCATCGGCGAAAACCCGCTGGAGGCGCTGGGCATCCTGCTCAAGGGGGCGCTGGGTTCGGTGCGCGGCTGGAGCTACATGCTCTATTACGCCACCAATTTCACCTTCACCGGCCTGGCCGTGGCGGTGGCCTTTCATGCCGGTCTGTTCAACATCGGCGGCGAGGGCCAGGCCTATGTGGCGGGCCTGGGGGCGGCCCTCGCCGGTCTTGGCCTTGAGTTCCTGCCCTGGCCCATCGCCCTTCTCATCGGCATCATGGCCGCCATGGCCTTCGGCGCGCTCTGGGGCTTCATTCCGGGCTACCTGCAGGCCCGGCGCGGCAGCCACATCGTCATCACCACCATCATGTTCAACTTCATTGCGGCGAGCCTGATGGTCTATCTCATCAACAACTGGTTCCGCCCGGCGGGGCGCATGGCGGTGGAAAGCCGCGAGATCACCCATATCTCACTCGTCAACCTGCTGCCGCCCTCGCCGCTCAATGCCGCGGTGTTTCTGGCCGGGCTTGCCGCCTGGTTCACCTGGTATCTGCTGTGGCGCACACGGCTTGGCTATGAGATCCGCGCGGTGGGGGCGAACCCGGAAGCCGCCGTCTATGCCGGGATCAAGCCGCAACGCGTCATCATGATCACCATGGCGATCTCCGGGGCGCTCGCCGGGCTCATGGCGGTCAATGAGGTGCTGGGCGTGCATCACCGCCTCATTCTGGAGTTTGCCGGGGGCGCGGGCTTCGTCGGCATCGCGGTGGCCCTGATGGGCCGGTCGCATCCCGTGGGCGTGGTGCTGGCCGCGCTGCTCTTCGGGCTGCTCTATCAGGGCGGGGCGGAATTGTCCTTCGCCAAGCCCGCCATCACGCGCGACATGATCGTGGTGATCCAGGGACTGGTCATCCTGTTCATGGGCGCGCTGGAACAGGCCTTCCGGCCTGTGCTGGCGGCCTTCTTCTTTGCGCCGGAGAAGGCATGATGGAGCAGATTCACCTCATCGGCGAAGTGCTGGCCTCGACCATCCGGCTGTCGACGCCGCTCATTCTGTGCTGCCTGGCCGGCCTGTGGTCGGAGCGCTCCGGCATCGTCGACATCGGCCTTGAGGGCAAGATGCTGGCAGGCGCCTTCGCGGCGGCGGCGGGCGCCATCTTCTTCCAGTCGGCGTGGATGGGGCTGGCCCTGGCCATTCTGGTCTCCATCGCCTTTTCCTATATCCATGGCTATGCCGCCATTGCCCAGAACGGCAATCAGGTGGTCTCGGGCGTGGCCATCAACATGCTCGCCGCGGGGCTTGCCCTGGTGCTCGGCAACAACTGGTTCCACGAGGGCGGGCGCACGCCGCCGCTGCCCGACACGCTGCGCTTCATGCCGCTTTCCCTGCCGGGTGAAGCGGCCCTGCGCGAGGTGCCCGTCCTGGGCTTCCTCTATCAGGTGCTGTCCGGTCATTCGCTCCTCACCTATCTCACCTTCGCGCTGGTGCCGCTTTCGGCCTGGGCCATGACCCACACGCGCTTCGGTCTCAGGCTGCGGGCAGCAGGCGAAAATCCCCACGCGGTGGACACGGCGGGCATCTCGGTCTCGGGCCTGCGCTATCGCGCCGTGCTGATCGCCGGCATCCTCTGCGGCATTGCCGGGGCCTTCCTGTCGACCTCGCTGGCCGCCGGTTTCATCAAGGACATGTCGGCGGGGCGCGGCTTCATGGCGCTCGCCGCGCTCATCTTCGCCAATTGGCGCACCTGGCCCGCGCTCTGGGCCTGCCTGCTCTTCGGTTTCCTGTCGGCGCTGGGCAATGTGCTGCAGGGCACCACCATTGCCGGTGTTCCGGTGCCGGTGCAATTCATCAACATGCTGCCCTATGTGCTGACCGTGGTGCTGCTGGCGGGCTTCATCGGCAAGTCGATCCCGCCCAAGGCCTCCGGCCTGCCCTACAGCAAGGACCGCTGACATGACCGATCCTCTGGTGGCTGCCGCCGTGGCGGCCCGCGCCCGGGCCTATGCGCCCTATTCCAATTTTTCCGTGGGCGCCGCGCTCCGCGATGAGCGCGGGCACATCTTCGCGGGCTGCAATGTCGAGAATGCCGCCTATCCGCAGGGGGTCTGCGCCGAAGCGGGCGCGCTTTCGGCCCTGGTGCTGGCGGGCGGCAGGCGCGTCACCGAGGTGGCCGTGGCGGGCGCGGGCCTGTGCACGCCCTGCGGCGGCTGCCGCCAGAAGCTGCGCGAATTCGGCGGGCCTGATCTCACGATTCACATCTGCGCGCCGGATGGAACCGTGACCCGCAGCTTCACGTTATCCGAATTGCTGCCCCATTCCTTCGGACCGGAGAACCTGGCATGAGCCTCCTGCTCCAGCGCCTTCAGGGCCGCAGGCCCGACACCGCCATCATTCTCGGCTCCTCGCTCGGACCGGTGGCCGAAGCGGTGAGCGAGCGCATCGAACTGCCCTATCACAGCTTGCCCGGTTTTCCCGTGCCGCGCGTTTCCGGCCATGCCGGAAAACTGGTGGCCGGCAAATTGGGCGGGCGCGATGTCGCCGTGCTCATGGGCCGGGCGCATCCTTATGAAACCGGCCGGGCCGATGCCATGGAGCCGGTCATCATTCAGTTGCGGGAAGCGGGCATCTCGCGGCTTATCCTCACCAATGCGGCGGGCTCGCTCACCGCGTCCATGCGCCCCGGTTCGATCATGATGATCGATGACCATATCAATCTCTCGGGCATGAACCCGCTCCTGGGCCGCACGGGCGATGAAAACTTCGTGCCGCTGACCGAGGCCTATGACGAGAAGATGCGGCGCGGGCTGCTCAAGGCGGCGGTGAAGGCCCATGTCGATCTCCACCGCGGCGTCTATGTCTGGCTGTCGGGACCGTCCTTCGAGACGCCTGCCGAAATCCGCATGCTGCAAATGATCGGCGGCACGGCGGTGGGCATGTCCACCGTGCCGGAAACCATTCTGGCGCGGCGGCATGGGCTTACGGTGGCGGGTCTTTCGGTCATCACCAATCTGGCGGCGGGCATCGAAGGCGCTTCCCCCAGCCACGAGGAGACCAAGCGCGAGGGCGAGAAGGCCGCCCACAACATGCGCCTGCTGCTTGCCGAATTTTTTGCCGGAGGATCATGATGCTGGCTCAGGAAATCATCCGCCGCAAGCGGGACGGCCAGACCCTGGCGCAGTCTGAAATCAAGGATTTCATCCGTGGGCTGACGGACGGTTCGGTGTCGGAGGCGCAAGGCGCGGCCTTCGCCATGGCGGTATTCTTCCGGGGCATGGCGCGCGAGGAGGCGGTGGGGCTGACGCTGGCCATGCGCGATTCCGGCACGGTGCTGGACTGGCAGCTCTCCGGCCCCGTCATGGACAAGCATTCCACCGGCGGCATCGGCGACAATGTCTCGCTCATGCTGGCCCCCATGCTGGCGGCGGCGGGCGGCTTCGTGCCGATGATTTCCGGCCGGGGCCTGGGCCACACCGGCGGCACGCTGGACAAGCTCGACGCCGTGCCGGGCTATGCCACGCAGCCCGGCCTTGACCTCTTCCGCCGCACGGTGGCGGAAGCGGGCTGCGCCATCATCGGCCAGACGGCTGACCTCGCGCCTGCCGACAAGCAGCTCTATGCCCTGCGCGATGTCACGGCCACGGTGGAATCGGTGCCGCTCATCACCGCCTCTATCCTGGCCAAGAAGCTGGCGGCGGGGCTGCACTATCTGGTGCTCGACGTGAAGACCGGATCCGGGGCCTTCATGCCGGAACTGGCGGAGGCCAAGAAACTGGCGGAATCTCTGGTGGCGGTGGCCAATGGCGCAGGCATGCGGACAACCGCCCTGCTGACCGACATGGACGAGCCCCTGGCTGCCGCGGCGGGCAATGCCGTCGAGGTGCAGAATGCCGTGGACTATCTCACCGGCCAGCGGCGCGATGACCGGCTGCACCGGGTGACGCTGGCGCTGGGTGCCGAACTTCTGGTGGCAGCGGGGCTGCACCCCGATGCGGCCACGGCGGAGCAGCGCCTGCTGGTGACACTGTCCTCCGGCGAAGCGGCGGAGCGCTTTCAGAAGATGGTGACACTGCTGGGCGGGCCCGGGGATTTCATTTCGCGCGCCGCACACCATCTGCCCCAGGCACCGATCATCCGCCCGGTTCACGCCGCAGAAAGCGGCACGGTGGAGCGCATCGACACGCGGCAGCTTGGCCTTGCCGTCATTGAACTGGGTGGCGGGCGGCGCATCACCAGCGACAGGATCGATCCCGCCGTGGGCCTGACGCAGCTGGCGGGCAAGGGTGCCGCGGTGGATGCGGCAACGCCGCTCGCCCTGGTTCATGCGCGCGACGAGGCGGGCTTCGCCCGGGCCGCCGACATCGTCCGGGCGGCCTATCATCTCGGCATGGCCCCGCCGCATCAGTCGCCCATCGTGGAACGGGTGGGGGTGCCGTGATGGCGCGGGCCTATCTCTTCATCCTCGACAGTTTCGGCATCGGCGGTGCCCCCGATGCGGAAGCCTTCGGCGATACGGGGGCGAATACATTGGGCCACATCGCCGACCATTATGCCGCGCAGGGCAGGAGCCTTCACCTGCCCCATCTGAATGCGCTCGGTCTGGGACGGGCGGCGGAACTGGCCACCGGAAAAAACCCTCTCGGTGATGTGCCTCTGGCCGGGCGCTGCGGGTCGGCCTGCGAGGTGTCCAGGGGCAAGGACACGCCCTCCGGCCATTGGGAAATCGCCGGGGTGCCGGTGCTCTTCGACTGGGGTTATTTCCCTGCGACCATTCCGACCTTCCCCAAGGCGTTCACCGATGCGCTGATGCTGAAGGCCGGGCTGCCGGGCTTCCTCGGCAACAAGCATGCCTCGGGCACAGAGATCATTGCCGAGCTGGGCGAGGAGCACATGCGCTCGGGCAAGCCCATCATTTACACCTCGGCCGACAGCGTCATCCAGATTGCCGCGCACGAGGAGAGCTTCGGCCTGCGCCGCCTCTACGACGTCTGCGCCATCGCGCGTGAACTGTCCCGCGACATGAACATCGGCCGGGTCATCGCGCGGCCCTTCACGGGTGCATCGCCGGCAAGTTTCACCCGCACCGGCAACCGCAAGGACTATTCGGTGCTGCCGCCCGCAGCCACCCTGCTCGATGTCGCGAGCCAGGCGGGGCGCGCGGTCGTCACCATCGGCAAGATCGGCGACATCTACGCCCATTCCGGCACGGGCCGCGAGATCAAGGCCTCGGGCAATGAGGCCTTGATGGCCACCACGCTGGCCGAAATGCCGAAGCTGGCCGATGGCGGTTTCCTCATGGCCAACTTCGTCGATTTCGACATGGTCTATGGCCACCGCCGCGACGCCTTTGGCTATGGCGCAGCACTCGAAGCCTTTGACCGCTGGCTGCCCTCGGCCCTTGCCCTGTTGCAGCCTGGCGACCTCGTGATGATTTCAGCCGATCATGGCTGCGACCCCACCTGGCGCGGCACCGACCATACGCGCGAGCAGGTGCCGGTGCTGGTGGCCGGTCCCGGCATTGCGCCCGGCTCGCTCGGGGTGCGCGACAGTTTTGCCGACATGGGCCAGAGCATCGCCCGTCACCTCGGCCTGCCCGCGCTCAAGAACGGCCGGAGCTTTCTTTAGAGCAACCTGACTTTTGACGGAACCGTCAAAAGTCAGACAAGTTGCTCGCCAACAAGAAGTTAGAGCGGATGCTTTAGATGCAATCAAAGCCCATTCCGCTCTAGCGCAACGGACGATCAAATCGGAACGATTTGAGCGAGAAAAGTTGCGCCAACATATTGATTTTCGAGCAACTTGTCGGCGGCAGTTGATTCCAACTGACCGCCGGTTGCTCTAGTTCTTGCGGCGCAGGACCGCGGCCACCACATCGGCGACACTGATGGCCCCGGCGAAGGTGTCGTCCTCGTTGAACAGGGCCAGGGGTGCCGTCTCCGACTGGTGCATGGCCAGCATGACGGTGCGCAAGGGCGTGCCCGGCGTGGCCCAGAACACTGGCCGCTCCTTGGGGCCGATGGGTTTTTCCGCCTCGGCGCAGGGCACCCACTTGGCCTTCTGGCCGTCGCGCTCCACGGCGGCGACCTTGCCGCCGCCATCCAGCCGGAAGCGCGTGGTCTTCTTGCGGTCCAGCCAGGTCCAGCCACGGCCCGCCGGTTCCAACTCGTGCTTCAGCCGCATGACGTTCCAGGCGGTGAGCACGGAGAGCGGATTCACGTTGGAGATGAAGTCGCGCACGTAGTCGTTGGCGGGGCGGAGCACGATGTCCTCGGGCCGGCCGGTCTGGACAATGCGCCCGCCCTCCATGATGGAGATGTGGCTGCCCAGTTTCAGCGCCTCCTCCAGATCATGCGACACGAAGATGATGGTCTTCTTCAGGGTCTTCTGAAGCTGGAGCAATTCATCCTGCAACTTGGTGCGGATGAGGGGATCGAGCGCCGAGAAGGGTTCATCCATGAGCAGGATGGGCGCCTCGGTGGCGAAGGCGCGGGCCAGCCCCACGCGCTGCTGCATGCCGCCCGACAGTTCATGGGCATATTTGTCCTTCCATTGCGCCAGGCCAACCAGTTCAAGCTGCTTCATGACGCGGGCCTTGCGCTCGGTCTCGGGCACGCCTGCCAGTTCCAGCCCGAAGCCGACATTCTCGGCCACCGTGCGCCAGGGCAGCAGGGCAAATTGCTGGAAGACCATGGCGACCGCGTGCTGGCGCACATGGCGGAGATCGGCGGCGGAGCAATTGACCACGTTCACCATGCGCTCGCCGTCGCGCACCAGCACCTCGCCGCGGGTCACCTTGTTCAAGCCGTTGACGGCGCGCAGCAGGGTGGACTTGCCGGAGCCGGACAGGCCCATGAGCACGCTGATCTCGCCTTCGTTGATGGTGAGCGAACAATTGGCCGCGCCCAGGACCGAACCGGTGCGCTCGAGAATCTCGCCGCGCGAGGCCCCGGCGTCGAGCATGGCGAGGGCGTCGCCGGTGGCGTCGCCAAAAACGATATCCACGGCGCGGAAATCAACAACGGCGGTCATGCTTTGCGGCTCCGCTGCGCGGCCAGCACCCGGTCGAGGATGATGGCGAGGATGACAATGGCAAGGCCTGCCTCGATGCCGAGGGGAATGTTGCGGTTGGCCAGGGCCTTGTTGACGGGATTACCCAGCGAGGGCGCGCCGATGAGGGTGGCGAAGACCACCATGGAGAGCGACAGCATGATGCATTGGGTCAGGCCCGCCATGATGGACGGGAGGGCGGCGGGCAGTTCCACCTTCCACAACAACTGGCGCTTGGTGGCACCGAAGCTTTCGCCCGCCTCCAGCATGGGCTTGGGGATGGTGGTGAGGCCGAGATAGGTCATGCGCACGGGGGCCGGCATGGCGAAGATGATGGTGACGATGAGGGCGGGGGCAGCCCCGAGGCCGAAGAGAATGAGAATGGGGATGAGATAGACGAAGGTGGGCAGCGTCTGCATCAGGTCGAGCGTCGGCTGGGTGATCTGCCAGACCTTGGGCTTGTGCGCCGCCCAGATGCCAAGCGGCACGCCGATGGCCATGGAAAGAATGGTGGCGGCCAGCACCAGCACCAGGGTCTGCACCGTCTGTTCCCAGAGGTTCTGGTTCAGGATGAAAAGAAGGCCTGCAAGCACGCCAAGCGCCAGCTTCCATGAGCGCTGATACCACCAGGCGAAGCCCGCCAGCGCCAGAGCCAGCGCCACCGGTGGAAAGAACAGCAGGAGATCGGTCAGGCCCACCACCAGCCATTCCAGCACGGTGGAAAGACCGTCGAAGAACCACTGGAAATATTCCACCACCCAGTCGATGGCGGCCTTGCCCATGGCGCCCACCGGAATTTTCCACTGGGTGATGGCCTGCGAAAGCGGATCCATGTTTTCCCTCCCCGGATACCCGTCTGACGCGGGGCTTGCCGGATGGCGGGCCAGCCCGCCAAACGAAAAGGCCCGGGGTTCAGCCCCGGGCCTTCAACCGTCTTACTTGGCCAGAACCTTGGCCACGGCGGCAGCAGCATCGCCGCCGTCAAAGGTGGTGACACCCTCCAGCCAGGGCTTCACGCGGTCCGGGTTGGCCTTGAGCCAGTCGGTGGCGACGATCTTGGGATCGGCACCCTTGCTCAGGATCGGATCCATCATGGCGCCTTCCATGGCGAGATCGAACTTGAGGTTGCCGATGAACTTGCCGGCATTGGGGCATTCCCCGGTGTAGCCCTGACGCACCACGGTGGCGACCGTGGCCGGGCCGAAGCCGTAATCGACCACGCCGTCGAGGTAATGCAGCTTCATGGCGCCCATGACCGGGTGCGGCGCCCAGCCGAGGAAGAGAATGGGCTCATTCTTCTTCATGGCCTTTTCGGCCTCGGTCAGCATGCCCGCTTCCGAGCTTTCCACCACGGTCCAGCCCTTCAGGTTGTTCTTGGCGTCGTCGATGATGGTCTGGATGATGCGGTTGCCGTCGTTGCCCGCCTCGATGCCGTAGAACTTGCCGTCGAACTTGTCCTTGTTGGCGGCGAGGTCGGCGATGGACTTGATGCCCCCGTCAGCGACATACTGCGGCACCACGATGCCATAGCCCGCACCGTCGAGGTTGGTCGCTAGTTCCTCCACCGACTTGTCATCGAGATAGGGCTTGATGTCGGTATTCATGGAGGGCTTCCAGTAGCCGAGGAAGACGTCGATGTCCTTGTTCTTGAGCGAGGCATAGGTGACGGGAACGGAGAGCGTCTTGACCTCGGGCTTGTAGCCCAGGGCTTCCAGCAGCACGGTGGCAACGCCGGTCGTCACCTGAATGTCGGTCCAGGTCACATCGGAAAAGCGCACCGCCTGGCACGAGGCGGCATCACCCGCCTGGGCCGTGCTGGCAAAGCCCAGAACCGAGGCGCCGAGCGCCAGAGACATCACAAATTTCTTCATCGAGCCTTCTCCCTGTTGTCTACGCGTTTTCCACGACCACGCGGCCGCAACGCCTTGTTTCCGGCTGGCCACGGATTGAGCGCAAGCTAACCTGCTTTTGCGCGGAACCGTCAAGGGGCATATTGTCGTGCTTTATGCCGCGTTGTTTCAGGGAAAGGTCGTAATCATGACACGGGTGAAATGGGGCATTCTCTCTACCGCCAAAATCGGCACGGATCTGGTCATTCCGGCGCTGCAAAAAAGTCCCGGCATCGAGGTGGCGGCCATCGCCTCGCGCTCGCTCGCCAAGGCAAAGCGGGTAGCGGCGGCGCTGGGTATCGCCAAGGCCTATGGCTCCTATGAGGCGCTGCTGGCCGACCCGGAGATCGAGGTCATCTATAATCCCCTGCCCAACCATCTGCATGTGGCGCTGACGCTGGCCGCAGCCCGGGCAGGCAAGCATGTGCTGTGCGAAAAGCCCATGGCCATGACGGCGGCGGAAGCCCGGGCCCTGCGCCAGGCGCCGAAGGGCCGCCTCATCCAGGAGGCCTTCATGATCCGCCATGCCCCGCAATGGCTGGAGGTGAAGCGCCTCGTCAAGGCGCGCGCCATCGGCGAGGTGAAGCTGGTGCAGGCCTATTTCAGCTATTTCAACCGCGACCCGAAGAACGTGCGCAACATGGCCGCCATCGGCGGCGGCGGGTTGCTCGACATCGGCTGCTATCCCATGACGGCGGCCCGCTTCATCTTCGGCGCGGAACCGCTGCGCGTGGCATCCGTGCTGGAGCGCGATCCCGCCTTCAAGACCGACCGGGTGCTGAGCGCGCTGGCCGACTTCGGCCGGGGGCGGCAACTGTCCTTCGCCATTTCCACCCAACTGGCCCAGAGCCAGCGCCTCAACATCATCGGCAGCAAGGGCCGCATCGACGTGGAGATCCCCTTCAACGCGCCCATCGACCGCCCCACGCGCATTTTCGTGCAGGGGCCGAAACTCTATGAGGGGGAATGGCGCACATTTCCGGCGAGTGACCAATACCAGTTGCAGGGCGAGGCCTTCTCGCGCGCGGTGCGCAAGGCCGAGAAGCTGGCCTATGGCGTGGACAATGCCATCGCCAACATGGCGGCACTGGACGCCATTGCGCGGGCCGCCAAGAGCGGCAAGTGGGAGAAGGTCAGGAAGGTCTGATCAATTCTGATCAATAAAGACCGTTGGAGGCGGGCGCGGCAGGCCGTTGCGGCGGCACGGGATCCACGGGCTCCTCGCCGCCGCCGAAGATGTCGCCGAAGAACCCGCCTCCCCGGCGACGCGGCGGCACAGGATTCTCGGAGTCCATCGCGCCGCCATAGACCGGGTGATCACCGGCGCGTTGCGGGCCTGCGGCCACCACCACTTCGCCGGGCAGGCGCCGGGGCGCAAGGCCAAGGTGGGCCGGAGCCATGATGTCGTGCCACAGCAGAGCCGGCAGGCTGCCGCCGGTGACGCTCTTGGTCGGGCTGTTGTCATCATTGCCCAGCCAGACCACGCCGGTGAGATAGGTCGAGTAGCCCACGAACCAGGCGTCGCGGCTGTCCTGACTGGTGCCGGTCTTGCCGCCGATGTCAAAGCCCGCAATGGCGGCCTTGCGGCCCGTGCCCTCGTTCACCACGGCGCGCATCAGGCGGTTCATCTCGCCCAGGGTCAGGGGATCGACGACCTGGCCGAGGCCGGAACCCTGGCGTTCATAGAGCAGCTTGCCGTCGCGGGTGGTGATGCGGGTGACCACAAAGGCCTGCACGGCATGGCCGCCATTGGCGAAGGGGGTGATGGCAGTGGCCATTTCCAGGGGCGACACTTCCGAGGTGCCCAGGGCGAGGGAGGCGTCTTCGGAGAGCGGCGAGGTGATGCCGAGCTTGCGCGCCGCCTTGATGACGGCGGCGATGCCCACATCCTGGCCGAGCTTGGCGGCGATGGTGTTGAGCGACTGGGCATAGGCCTGTTCCAGCGTCACCTCGCCCAGATACTTGTGCTTGTAGTTGTCGGGCGACCAGTTGCCGATGGTGATGGGGGCGTCGGTTGCCACCATGTCGGGCTCATAGCCCTGTTCGAAGGCGGCGAGATAGACGAAGGGCTTGAAGGCGGACCCCGGCTGGCGGCGGGCCTGGGTGGCGCGGTTATATTGGCTCTTCTTGTAGGAGCGGCCACCGACCATGGCCTTCACCCTGCCTTCGCCATCCATGATGACCACGGCCCCTTCACCGACATGGAGCTTCTTGCCATCACCGGCCAGGCGCTTGCGCAAGGCCTGCTCGGCATTGGCCTGAAGGGCTGGGTCAATGGTGGTTTCGATGACGATGGACTGGTCATAGCCCTTCACCAGCAGCGGCAACTGCGCCATGACCCAGTCCACGGCATATTGCTTGGCCGGCACATAGTCCGAGGCCGCCACCGCCGCAGGCTGGGTGATGGCGGTTTCCTCCTCGTCGCCGCTGATGTAGCCCTGATCGGTCATGGCCTGGAGCACGAGCCTGGCGCGGGCGGCGGATTCCGCCGGGTGGGTCATGGGATTATAGGTGGGGGGGGCCTTGAGCATGCCCGCCAGTGTTGCCGCCTCGCCGATGTTCAGCTCATTGGCGTGCTTGCCGTAGAAGAGCTGCGCGGCGCGCTCGATGCCATAGGTGTTGCCGGCGAAATAGACGCGGTTGAGATAGAGCTGGAGAATCTCGTCCTTGCTGAATCGCATCTCCAGCCAGATGGCCAGCACCATCTCCTGAAACTTGCGGCGGAAGGTGCGCTCCGGCGAGAGGAAGAGGTTCTTGGCCAATTGCTGGGTGAGGGTGGAGCCGCCCTGCACCAGGCGGCCGGAAAGGATGTTGCGGCCCATGGCGCGGGCGAGGCCGATGGGGTCCACGCCGAAATGCTGGCGGAAGCGGCGGTCCTCGATGGCGATGACGGCATTGGGCACATAGTCCGGCAGTTCACTGACCTTGACGGCATCACCGAGGAAGGCACCCTGCTCGGCCAGCACCGAGCCATCGGCGGCCAGCATCATGATGCCGGGTTCGCGCTCGGGAATATGAAGCAGGCCCTTGCCGTTCAGCGAATGCCAGGTCCAGCCGAAGGCCAGGGCAAAGGCGAGAACCCCGAAAAGGGCAAGCGTGACGGAGAGAGAAACGAGGCGGCCCAGAAGCGAGCGGCGGCCGCGCGGCGCCGGTCCCTTGCGCGGTGCGGAACGACGCTGGCCGGCATCGGCAAAGAGCTGGGGCTCGCTACGCTCCCGGCCGGATGATGGTGCTCGTTTCGCCATGAAAAGTGTCCGTCCCCCTGGCGGTACCCCGGTCCGCTGCCCCCGTCCTAAGGGCAGGGGCCTTGCGCATTGGTGAAGGTTTCGCCGACAGGTCTCCTGGCGGAAAAAATTGGTGCAATGATGACCACTTCGCGCCAAGCCAGAGTTTGATTGCTTTACATCATTCGCTGATTTTCGTTACCGCAAATGTGTGACGACATTTTATCATTTAGCATCATTCCTCTTGCGGCTGGTGGGCGCTACACCCTATGGGAAAGACGACATCTTTGCCTCGCGCCGAGCCTTCAAGGAGCTGCCATGGACACGACCGCCGACACCAAAATCCGTAGCGAACTGGCTGAAGTCGGCCTGCGCTGGGCCAATTGCATTTCCTGGAACCAGAGTGCCGCAGCACTTTATCAGCAGGCCATCGCCAATGGCGAAGCCCAGGTGGCCGAGGGCGGCGCACTGGTCGTGTCCACCGGTCAGCACACGGGCCGCAGCCCCAACGACAAGTTCGTGGTGCGCGACGAGGCCACCGAGAAGACCATCTGGTGGGACAACAACAGGGCCATGAGCCGCGCGCACTTCGAGGCGCTCAAGGAAGACTTCATGGCCCATGCGCGGCTGAAGTCGCTCTATGTGCAGGACCTGATCGGCGGTGCCGACCCGGCCCATGCGCTGCCGACCCGCGTGGTGACGGAACTGGCCTGGCAGGCCCTGTTCATCCAGCATCTCCTGATCGTGCCGAAGAGCCGGAAGGGCTTCTCGCCCAAGCTCACCATCATCGACCTGCCGACCTTCAAGGCCGATCCCGCCCGCCACGGCACGCGCAGCGACACGGTCATCGCGCTTGACCTGAAGAACGGCCTGGTGCTCATCGGCGGCTCGCAATACGCTGGCGAGATCAAGAAGTCGGTGTTCACGGTGCTGAACTACCTGCTTCCGGCCAAGGGTGTCATGCCCATGCATTGCTCGGCCAACCTCGGCACCAAGAAGGACTCGGCGGTGTTCTTCGGCCTGTCCGGCACGGGCAAGACCACGCTGTCGGCCGATCCCAACCGCACCCTCATCGGCGATGACGAGCACGGCTGGTCGAAGAACGGCGTGTTCAACTTCGAGGGCGGCTGCTACGCCAAGGTGATCCGCCTGTCAGCCGAGGCCGAACCCGAGATTCATGCCACGACCAGGCGCTGGGGCACGGTTCTGGAAAACGTGGTCATGGATCCGACCACCCATGTGGTCAACCTCGATGACGGCACGCTGACCGAGAACACCCGCGCGGCCTATCCGCTGGAGGCCATTCCCAACGCCAGCGCCACCGGCATGGGTCCGGTGCCCAAGACCATCATCATGCTGACGGCGGATGCCTTCGGCGTCATGCCGCCCATCGCCAAGCTGACGCCGCAGCAGGCCATGTATCACTTCCTCTCGGGCTACACCGCCAAGGTGGCGGGCACCGAGCGGGGGGTCAAGGAACCGCAGGCCACCTTCTCCACCTGCTTCGGCGCGCCCTTCATTCCGCGCCATCCCTCCGTGTACGGAAATATGCTGAAGGAACTCATCGCCAGGCACAAGGTGCAGTGCTACCTGGTCAACACCGGCTGGACCGGCGGTCCCTATGGCACGGGGCACCGCATGCCCATCAAGGCGACGCGCGCCCTGCTGGGTGCCGCCCTTTCCGGCAAGCTGGCCAAGGCCCGGATGCGCAAGGACGAGACTTTCGGTTTTGCCGTGCCGGAGGCCGTCGCCGGCGTGCCCAAGAAAATCCTGAACCCGCGCGCCACCTGGGCCGACAAGAAGGCCTATGATGCACAAGCCAAGAAGCTGGCCGCCATGTTCGTCAACAACTTCAAGACCTTTGAGGCCCATGTGACGGATGACGTGAAGAAGGCCGCACCCAAGGCGTAACCCCCCCCGCCCTTCCGCACCTTTCGAAAAGACTGAAACCCCGGCCCGCACGCCGGGGTTTTCATTACGGCAGATGGTGGGCGCAGAGGCGCGAGGTTTCCGGCTTGCCGAGGGCGGCCTGGAACAACAGGCAGGCATGGGGGCCGCCGGGCTTGTCCTCCGCCCCCCGCGCGCGGAAATGGCGGCAGCCCAGACAGGTGCCGAAGAGTGTCTCCTGGCCGCGCTTTACCCCGGCGGCCAGAAGTTCGGTCACGGCGCGATTGAAGCGCCGTCTGGTCTTTGGCCCCAGCCCTTCGATGTCCTTGCCCACGGCGGCAAGGGGATCGCGCGCCAGCACGGCGGTTCCTTCCGGCGTGAGGGCGAGCGCCACCGAGCGCGCCTCGCCCACGCGCGCCGTCTTGGTGATGAGGCCCTTGCGCGCCAGCGCGATGACGGTCTGCGAGATGGTGCCCTTGGTGGCGCCGAGATATCTGGTGAGCGAACCGGGCGCATTGGAGAAGCGGTTGGCGCGGGCGAGATAGCGCAGCGCCTCCCATTGCGCCGGGTTCAAGCCTTCGACATGGGCGGCCCCGCGCATGAGTCGCGCCAGCCGCTCCAATTGCGTCAGGCTTTCATCGGTGGAGAGGTCGCGTTCGCTCTCCTCGTCGCTGTCCCTGGCCATCACCCCATCCAATCCTGCTCAGCAGGTGACACCGGTGCCGCCCAGACCGCAATAGCCATTGGGGTTTTTCGCCAGATATTGCTGGTGGTAGGTCTCGGCGAAGTAGAAGGGGCCGGCGGGTCCGATCTCGGTGGTGATGGCGCCAAGGCCCGCCGCCTTCAGCTTGGCCTGATAGGACGCACGCGAGGCCAGAATGGCCGCTTCCTGCGCGGGGTCGGTCCAGTAGATGGCGGAGCGGTATTGGCTGCCGACATCGTTGCCCTGACGGTCGCCCTGGGTGGGGTCATGACCCTCCCAGAAGGTTTTGAGCAGGGCATCGAGGCTGGTCACCCTGGGATCGAAGACCACCAGCACGCTCTCAGCATGTCCGGTGCGGCCGGTGCAGACTTCCTCATAGGTGGGATTGGGGGTTTCGCCGCCGCAATTGCCCACCGCCGTCACCCAGACGCCGGGAACCTGCCACAGGCGGCGCTCCGCCCCCCAGTAACAGCCCATGGCGAAGATGATCTGCTCCATGCCCTCAGGATAAGGCCCCTTCAGGGGATGGCCATTGACGACGTGGAATGCGGCAGTGGGAATGGGTTCGGCGCGGCCCGGCAGAGGTCCCATTTTCCGCGCCCACAGCGCCTTGATCTCGCCAATCATGCCTATTCCTTTCGTGTCACCATGCCATAGCAGTTTCAAGCGTTATGGTCAGCTTCGGTTCCGTCACGCCTTTGCGAGGGAGGGGCCGCGCCTGGCCCCGTTGGTGCCAATAAATACCTGGCCGGGGGGCTTGCCACAGGTGCTTTGCTGGCTATAGTGCGCCCCGCTTGCGACAGGAGAGGTGGCCGAGTGGTTTAAGGCGCACGCCTGGAAAGCGTGTTTACGTTAATAGCGTAACGGGGGTTCGAATCCCCCTCTCTCCGCCATTATCCCGTCGCAAACTCCAAGACCTGCGCCTTCGCGCTCGAAATTCCTTTTGCGTCCAAAGGGGTTTGCGGGACGGAACCGAACCTCTGAGACCGACTGGGTGGTGGCTCACAGTCTCTGAATGGCCTTCCGTCTCATTCTGCACGAACCTCGACGTTTACGGTTCCGACGAGAATTCTCAATTTTTCCAGCATGTTGCCAAGATCGGACGACCACGCGATTCTGACCAAAACTCCGCCTTGCAAAGCAGTCTGAGAACGCGAGGTAGTCGTTCCCGAGCGCGGTCAAGGGTGGCTCAGAGCAGGAACGCCTCCCTCCGCCACGGCTCAGGCAAAGACGCGGGCTTTCTGCTCGGCCCACGGCAGGTCGGCGATCCCGGTCAGATCATTGATCGTGATGCTCGACGGGCGGCGCGCGATGACCAACTCCTCCAAAACGTCCGGCGACAGATAGGCCAGCCGGATCATCCTTCCGATAAAGCGGTCGGTGACATTCTCAACGGCAGCGATGTCGTGGATGGTCGTGGCGGCACCGCTCTCCAACTGCCGCCGCCAGTTCCATGCCCGCGCGAGCGCGCGCAGCAAGCGCGCATCCTGCACCCTGTCGTCGGCGGACTCGTTTTCTGAGGGAGCCACGATCCGAGGCCGCCCATTGCGCTTGCGGATCGTAAAAGGGATGACGACGCGGATCGTATTGTCAGGGTTCGTCATGCTGTCGCCTTTCCCTCACGCGGCGTGACCATGTCCCGGATGAGCGACGTCAGACCGTCCTGACGCAGATCGATGGCGATGCCGCCGGCCCCGACAGTGACGCGCTCGACGAGGAGCTGGACGATGCGGGTCTGCTCAGAAGGAAACAGCGCCGTCCATAGCTGGTCGAAGCTACCAAGGGCTGAAACGACGGCCCGTTCATCCGCATTTGGGACTTCGTGTCGAATGGCATCGATGGTACGAGCCGCGATCTCTGGAGCCCGGATCATTCGCCGGACCTCACCTACGACCGCATCCTCGACCATTCCGGCGGGCAGACGCTGGATGGACGTCGAGTCCGATGTTGGGCGGCATTTGATCAGGTCCATCGAAGCATAGTAGCGATACAGCCGCGACGCCTTCTTAGTGGCTGTCGGCGTCATCGCCGTGCCGGTATCCGTGAAGATCATCCCCTTCAGCAGCGACGGTGTCTGGCAACGGGTATGGGCGGCCCGGACGTGGCGGTTCTCCTGCAGGATGCTCTGGACCTTGTCCCACAATTCGCGGCTGACAATCGGCGCATGTTCGCCCGGATAGGCCGTGCCTTTGTGCACGGCTTCGCCGAGATAGACGCGGTTGTTCAGGACCTTGTAGAGGTAGCCCTTGTCGATGCGCTTGCCGCGCTTGTTGCAGACGCCTTCGGCCACCAACGTCTTCGTCAGGACGGTGGCTGATCCGATCGTCGAGAAGCGTTCGAAGATCATGCGGACAATTGCTGCTTCCGCCTCGTTGATGACCAGCTTTCGGTCCTTGGCATTGTAGCCCAAGGGGACAAAGCCACCCATCCACATGCCGCGCTTGCGTGAGGCCGCGACCTTGTCGCGAATGCGCTCGCCGATGACCTCGCGCTCGAACTGCGCGAACGAGAGGAGGATGTTGAGCGTCAGTCGCCCCATCGAGGTCGTCGTGTTGAAGGACTGCGTCACTGAGACGAAGGTCACCCCATTCCGATCCAGGATCTCGACCAGCTTCGCGAAGTCCATCAGCGACCGGCTGAGCCGGTCGATCTTGTAGACGACGATGACGTCGATAAGCCCAGCCTCGACATCGGCGATGAGCCGTTTCAGGCCGGGTCGTTCCAGCGTTCCGCCAGAGAAGCCGCCATCGTCATACCGCTCGCGGATCGCGGCCCAGCCTTCGGCGCGCTGGCTGGCGACATAGGCCTCGCAGGCATCGCGCTGCGCGTCGAGTGAATTGAATTCCATGTCGAGCCCTTCTTCGCTCGACTTGCGTGTATAGATCGCACAGCGCTGACGCCGGATGGCGATGGTGGCTGACGGTGACGTGCTCATCGCTCGCTCCTCCGCGCTTCACCCAGCCCAAAGAATCGGTAGCCGTTCCAGTTGACGCCGGTGATGGTCCGGGCCACCGCCGAGAGCGACTTGAACTTTCGGCCCTGCCAGTCGAATCCATCCCGCAGGATGGTGACGGTGTGCTCGATCCCATCCCATTCCCGGATCAGCCGCGTCCCGACCACCGGATTGCGATCATCCGCAATGATGGACTTGCGGTTGATCTTGCCTTCCGTTTCATCGGCTAGCAGATCCAGCATCCGTCGCGTCTCGCGCGATGGACCACCATAGGTCAGCTCCTGAATGCGGTGCCCGATCCGGAGTTCAAGGTAGCCCCTACTGTTGTTCGGGGCGGCGGTGGCGAACAAAGCCTCCCACTTCGATTTCAGCTCGCTGACTGTCATCCGCTTCAGGTCCGACAACTGCCTGAGGACGCTCGCGTCGGTTTCAGCGACGTCTCCGGGGCGCGCCGGACGCGACTCTTTTCGGTTCATGCTCGTCATCGGATGTCCCCCGAGCGAGCGCGCGGGCGACGACGGCCATTCTTCATGGCGAGAATGTCGAAGCCGTCAGTGGCTTTCGACGACGTCGTGGCCTGCTGCGGGAGAATGCGCCCTATGCCGGCCGCTAGGATGCGCCCAACCTCGGAGAGGCGCTCGTTCGCCGACATGTTGTCGGGCGGCAAGGGATTTGGACCTGATCGTGAGTCGTGCATGGAGACCGTTCGCATTGAGTTGCCGATGAGCGAACGGTAGTCGTAAACCCGAAATACGCAATACAAATCAATATGTTATCGTATATCTGCGAAGTCTTTTGAAATGCTGCGCAAGCATTTCTCTGTCGTCGTTCTGATCGCCGAGCAAGATCGTGCCGAATCTAGTCTCGGCTTTCGGTTATTCGCGTTCCCATGAAGCGCTCGTAGGTGTCATCGATTCCGACATCGTCGAGTTCCCGGCGACCATGGAATCGGTCTGGCCCCTCATTCGGGTAGATCAGCAGCGTGACGGTCATCTCGTTCTTGGGTGAGAAGATCGTCATCTCGAAGACGTCCTCGTCCCCTTTCCACACGCCCTTCTTATGCATGATACCGGCTCTGGCGGCAGCGTCGTCAACTCGGAGGGCTGCAAGGGACTGGCTCGGTAATTCCACCGTTTGCTGCCGGGCTGCATAGTAGATGCCGGATTTGAAAAGGCGCTCACTCGACCACGTCCAGTCGATGAAGCCATCCCTGCTGACGACGATCATTGCCCGTTGGCGGGTGATCCCAAGCCATTTCAGGATGGCCGCTGTGATGGACACTTCGTAGCGGTTCGACAGATGACGGACCAGATCCATGTCGAATTTCTGACCATCCGTCTGCTGTCGAAAATCATCCAGCGGCATCAGCAGGAACGACGCAAACGTGTTCGCCTGGGATTCGATCTGACCATGCTCTGAACGCCAGTCGCCCATATCGCGGCTGGAGCAACGAATGCCGTCGGGCGATCTGTGCCGATGAAGGAGATAGTGGCCGAGCTCATGGGCCAGGGTGAAGTTGATCCGCCCCTTCGACGTGATGGCGCTGTTATAGATGATGCCCCATTCGCCGGCGCCTAAATCGATCGGCATCAGCATGCCTTCGAACTTGCGTGTGAGATCGAGGCCGCCAACTCTGGTGATCGGGGCATCCGGGAAAACGTTCCGCGAATATTCAATCGCGATGTCGGCGACCTTGATCGGAAAACGTGGGGAGCCGTGCGCGTCGTGAAACGCGCGAACAAGTTTCGATAGGTGGATCGCCCAGCCTTCGGGCGTCGTCGGCAACTTCAATCTTTCTTTCTCCACATGTCGACCATCTGCTCGATTTTCTTTTTGTCGTCAGGATCCAGTTTGTTGAACTTACGGAAGAACGCCTCCTTGACCACCTCCTCATCAGGCTCGGACGAATCATCCAGCAGATAATCCGTGGTGACAGACAGGGCCTCAGCAATTTTCGTCAGCTTTTCTGCGGACGGCTTACGGGTGTCCCGGTTCTCCAGCTCCCACAGGTAGCTCTTGCTCGAGTCCGTAATCTCCGCGAGCTTGTCCAAGGAATATCCCTTTTCCTGCCGATGCTTACGAAGCTTCTCTCCCAAGGATGCCATTCAACTCACCTCATGCGTTTCGCATTTTTCTGTTCGGTGTATGGCGAACAGGAACGTACTTGACAAGAGATTAGCGCGTGTGTTCGATATAGATCGAACAGAAACGTGCCCATAAGGAGATTCCCATGACCAAGCGCAACCCCGGAACACATCATGTCGTGCCCAACTCCAACGGCGGCTGGGACATTCGTCGCGGCGGTGCGGATCGCGCCAGCGCCCACTTCGACCGCAAGTCCGACGCGGTCGAGCGAGCGCGGGAAATCAGCAGCAATGCCCGCACCGAACTGAAGATCCACAACCAGGACGGCCGCATCGGGCAGTCCGATTCGCACGGGAACGACCCGCGCCACATCAAGGGCTGAGGAGGTCTGATTATGGCGTCAGTGACGAGCTTCATCCGCAACATGCCTGCCTCGTCGCTGCAGGCCTATTTCGACCACACCGGCATCGCGTTGCCGACGACAGTCGACTGGACCGCGCCCGAGCCGGAGGTCGTCCGGGTCGCGCTTCGCGCTGTCGATGAAATGGACGACGAAGCGAAGGCTCGCGTCCTCAACGATGCCGAGCGCGTCAGCGGGCTCGCTGACGATGCTGGCCAGACCGCGCTCTACAGCGTGGTCAATGACCGTGCCCTTCTCGACGTTCTCGCGAACGGCCATGCCCGATCGCTCTGGATGTTCTTGAACGCGCCGATCCTGTTCCGCCACGCCGAGGAGGTGCGGTTCACGGATGAAAAGCGTCGCGGGCGCAGTTGGGATGGCTTCATCATCGAAGCCGGCTGCACGGTCAGCCGCGATCCGGTCGCCATCGACGCATTCAAAGCGTCGCTGCGGACGCGCTTTGCCTCGGCCAACGTCCACGTCGATGTTTTCGAGCGTGTGCGGGCGACCTTCGAAGGTGAGGACTGCGATCTGGTTCAGATCACGGTGTACCGGGAAGGCCTGCCGGACGATCTTCTGACGTTCGACGATGGCGGCTCCCTCGTGCGGCGTGCCTATCGCCCGGTATTCGAGGCCGCGATGACATATGAGCCCGCGACCGGAGTGGTCGAGGTTGTGGCAAGCGACCGGGAGAACCGGGCCGAGATGGCGATGTTCCTGGCCCGCGATCTCCTCGGCGTCGACTTCCAGAACGAGAAGGTGCCGGTTCGCCGCTATGATCTCGACGTTTTGCTTTCGCCCTACGATTTTCCGACCGACCTCGAAGATGGCATCGAGCGGGTCGATGTCCGCCTGCTGCGGCTGATGCCGCTCGACACTGTCGGCGAGCGCGTGACGCTTGAGTGCATGGCCAAGGCGGGCCGTACCATCTGGAGCATGGCGGAGGAGCGGCTCGGGCCGGGCAATCCGATCGACGGCGGATGGGTTGCCACGCAGGCCAAGCTGGCCATCAAGTTCCACCCCAAAGGCGACGCGAAGCGCGGCCGGACACTCCCGCTGACGATCACCATGCCGCATGGCTGCAATCTCAGGGACCAGACCGAGGAAGAACAGATGATCGGCGAGAAGTATCTCCGCCGATGGGGAATCCTCGCCGATGACGCACTCTCTCCGAAGTTCTGATCACGACGCGCTGGCCCTGATCTGCGCGATTGCCCAGACCCGTGATGCGCGCATCACCTCCGCGGCCTTGTCGAACCACCACCCGGCAGCCGGCGCGCAGCTTCAGTCGCTCGGCGTGCTGACCCGGGTGGGCGATGAGGCGGCGGCGACGTCTTTGGCCGATCATGAGGATACGCCGGTCGCCCTTGTGCGCTCGCCTGATGGTCGTTCTTTTGGGTATTTCAGCCCGCAGGCGGGATGGGTGACGGCATCGCCGGACGATCAATCGGTCTTTGCCCTTAATTTTGAGACCCTTCTGCCGAAGCTCCTTGATGGGCTCGACTGCCCGTTGGTCTCCCGTCCAGTGCAACTGCTACCCGGGTTGCTCTGGGAGGTCGGAGGCGCCCGTTTGCCGGGGCGCTCGGCCCGTGTGCCGGTCTGGATCGGCCGCCGCCTTTCAGACTCGGCGACATGGGCCTTGCTTCTTCAACAGTTCCAGCAGCGTCCATCTCCGGGATTGCGCATAGTTCTGTCGCTGACAGCCGAGGCGAAGCTCCCAAAGACCTATGTCAGCGGGCACGAAATCATCGCGGTTCAATCCGTCATCCATGCAAGCGATGGTTTCCGGATCGATCCGCAGATTCTCGCCGCACGCCTGGCGCATGGGCGCGACGACGGCCAGCCCGTATCGATGGCTGCGGATGGAGCTTCGATCACGGTCATGGGCAAGAGTTACGCGTTCACCGGCACGAAGCAGCGCGCCATCATTCGTCACCTCTTCGAGGCGTGGCAGCGGGGCGAACGCGAATGCCTGACAGCTGCTGTCTTGGAAGCCGCCGACTCTGGTGACCAGGTCCGGACACTCGGCAAAGCGTTCAAGGGGCGCGCCGACTGGCGCGAATTCATCAAGGAAGAGCGCGGTCGATGCTGGATCGACATCTGATGCCCATCTGACCCATCGCTGAACCGCCTTCGGGCGGTTTTTTCATTTCAGCGCACGGAATTGCGATTCCTCCGCTGGCTCCTCCCTTTCTCCTCCCCGGCTCCTTCCCGCCTGACCGCCATCGTCTCCGCAGGTTTTCGACACAAACCCAAGGAGACGAATATGACCGTCAGGCATCTGAACCAGATCGAGCTCGCCGCTCGCTGGAACATCAGCCACCGCACGCTTGAGCGTTGGCGGTGGTCCGGGGAAGGTCCCCGTTTCATCAAGATCGGCGGCCGGGTGGTTTACCGGCTGGAAGACATCGAAGAATTCGAGGCGGTCCAGCTCTGCAAGAGCACTGCCGACAAGCCTGCCCTCAAGTCGGCGTGAGGGTGGCGATGACGATCCCCAATCACGTCACACTCGACGCGCTCCGGCAGATGCCGATCGGCGACATCGTGGCCTTGCCCGCCGAGCAGCTGGCGCTCCTCCATGAAGAAGCCGACGCCGCGCTGAAGGCCGCCAAGACCCTCAAGGATTGGCTCGATGGCGCCATCGGGCTCCGCTACGGCGAGCGCGCTTCGCAGGCGCGGATGGCCATGGCGAAGGATACCGGCACGATCCGCTTTGCCGACGGCGCGGTGACGGTCGTCGCCGATCTGCCCAAGAAGGTCGAGTGGGATCAGGCGAAGCTCGCAGCGCTCGTCGAGACCATCCGCGCCGAGGGCGAGGACCCCACCGACTATGTCGAGATCACGTTCGGCGTCTCCGAGCGCGCCTACGGCGCATGGCCGGAGTCGATCCGCCGCGTCTTCACCCTGGCCCGCACGCTGAAGACCGGCAAGCAGACCTTCCGCCTCATCCGCGACTGAAAGGATCACCCATGTTCCCGTTCGGCAAATCCAAACCCGAAACCACTCTGACGGCCATCGAGGCGCTGAAGAAGGCGCACTACAGCCTCTCCTCTTTGCCCGAGACGATCCGGATCCCGGCAGTGCCGGAGCGCGGCGAGACCGGCGCCAAGCCGATCACCGAAGCGACGATCGACGACATCGCCTTCGCGCTGCGCGGACTGGAGGCGGCGTCCAGCGCCCTCATCGATCAGATGTACGCCCTGCGCAAGCTCAGCCAGATCGCGCGCGATGCCGGCGCTCTCGGCGCGCAACGTGCCGTCGAGGCTGCGGCCCGCGCCAGGACGGAGCGCTGACCATGGCGCTCCCCATCATCACCGCCGACCAGCGGCTCGCGGAGCCACGCGGCATCAAGGGCACGATCTTCGGCAAGTCCGGCATCGGAAAAACCAGCCTGCTGTGGACGCTTGATGCCGAGACGACGCTGTTCATGGACCTCGAGGCGGGCGACCTTGCCATCGAAGGATGGCCCGGCGACACGGTGCGGCCGCGCACCTGGCCCGAGTGCCGCGACTTCGCCGTGTTCATCGGCGGGCCGAACCCGGCGCTGCGCGACGACCAAGCCTACAGCCCCGCGCATTTCGCGGCGGTTTCTGAACGCTTCGGCGATCCCGGTGTCATGGATCGCTACCGGACGATCTTCATCGACTCGATCACGGTTGCCGGCCGTCTGTGCTTCCAGTGGTGCAAGGGCCAGCCCGACGCCTTCTCCGAGAAGACCGGCAAGCCCGACATTCGCGGCGCCTACGGCCTGCACGGTCGCGAGATGATCGCGTGGCTCACCCATCTCCAGCACACACGGGCGAAGAACGTCTGGTTCGTCGGCATCCTCGACGAGAAGCTGGACGACTTCAACCGGCGCATCTTTCAGCCTCAGATCGACGGTTCGAAGACCGGTCTCGAACTGCCCGGCATCGTCGATGAAGTCCTGACGATGGCGGAGATCAAGGACGACGCGGGCACGCCCTATCGCGCCTTCGTCTGCCACACGATCAATCCGTGGGGCTTTCCCGCCAAGGACCGGTCAGGGCGTCTGTCGCCCGTCGAAGAGCCGCATCTCGGTCGGCTGATGACGAAGATCCGCGGCCCCGTGAAGCCCGCCGCCGAGCGACTGGCCTTCAACCGGCCGGACGCCGCGAACCCCACCGCTGACATCACTCATCCCGAAAACGCCTGAAGAGGAGCAACCAGCCATGTCTGGATCCTGGAACGACTTCAACGACGCCAAGCAGAACAGCAACATCATTCCGAAGGGCACGCTGGCCAAGGTGCGCCTCACCATCCGCCCGGGCGGTTTCGACGATCCGGCTCAGGGCTGGACCGGAGGCTATGCGACGCGTGGCACGACCGGTTCGGTGTACCTGTCCGGCGAGTTCACCGTGCTTGAAGGGCCCTATGCACGGCGCAAGATCTTCACGCTGATCGGGCTCTACAGCCCGAGGGGGCCGGACTGGGCCAATATGGGCCGCAGTCTGATCCGCGGCATGCTGAATTCCGCTCGCGGCATCTCCGACAAGGATACCTCGGCGCAGGCGCAGGCGGCGCGCCGCATCAGCGGTTTCGCCGATCTCGACGGCCTGGAGTTCGTGGCCCGCATCGATGTCGGGACCGACACCAACGGCGAGGAAAAGAACGAGATCCGCGCTGCTGTCACACCGGACCACAAGGAGTACGCGCCGCTGGCGGGCGCAACAGCCAGGGCGCCGGCAACACAGTCGCAGACCGCGCAGGCTTCGATGCCGCAGCCGGGCATCCGTCCCTCCTGGGCGCAGTGAGGGCCGCACGATGTTGCTGCGACCCCGCCAGAAACTGTTCGTCGAGCGAAGCGTCGGCGCGCTCTCGCAACATGGAAACACGCTCGCCGTGGCCCCGACCGGGGCTGGCAAGACGATCATGCTCTCGGCTGTCGCGGGGCGCATGATCGTCGATCCCGGTGCCAAGGCCTGCGTTCTCGCCCATCGCGATGAACTCACCGACCAGAACCGCGACAAGTTCCGCCGTGTCGTTCCCGGTCTTGCAACATCCGTCGTCGATGCCCGCGAGAAGTCCTGGAAGGGACAGGTGACCTTCGCCATGGTGCCGACGCTGGCGCGGTCCGGCAATCTCGACGCCATGCCGGCGCTCGATCTTCTGGTGATCGACGAGGCGCATCATGCGGCTGCCGACAGCTATCGCCGGATCATCGACCAGGCCCTGAAGACCAATCCCGCCTGCAGGATCTATGGCGTCACTGCCACGCCCAACCGCGGCGACAAGCGTGGTCTTCGCGGCATCTTTTCGAATGTCGCGGACCAGATCCGGATCGGCGAGCTGATCGCCTCCGGCCATCTCGTGCCGCCGCGCACCTTCGTCATCGACGTCGGTGTCCAGGATCAGCTCACCAAGGTGCGGCGCACCGCCGACGACTTCGACATGAGCGAAGTCGATGCGATCATGAACCGGACTCCGGTGACCGATGCCGTGATTCGGCAATGGCAGGAAAAGGCCGGAAACCGGCAGACGGTCGTGTTCTGCTCCACCGTCGACCATGCCCGCAATGTCGCCAGCGCATTCAAGGGCGCGGGAATTCCTGCCGGGCTCGTCCATGGCGAAATGCCGGATGCCGAGCGCAAATCCCTGCTCGCGGCCTATGCGGCGGGCGATCTTCGCGTGGTGGTCAACGTCGCGGTTCTGACCGAAGGCTGGGATCATCCTCCCACGAGCTGCGTCGTCCTGCTGAGGCCGAGTTCCTACAAGTCGACGATGATCCAGATGATCGGCCGCGGACTGCGCACGGTCTCGCTGGACGAACATCCCGGGGTTCTGAAGACCGACTGCATCGTCCTCGATTTCGGCACGTCGACGCTGCTTCACGGATCGCTCGAACAGGACGTTGACCTGAACGGTTGCGAGTCCACTGGCGAGGCGCCGACGAAGGACTGCCCTGAATGCGGCGCCGTCGTGCCGCTCGCCACCACCGAGTGTCCCCTTTGCGGCCACCATTGGGAAAAGAGCGAGACGGGCGAGGCCAAACCGCTCGGCGATTTCGTGATGTCGGAGATCGATCTCCTAAAGCGGTCGAGTTTCCGGTGGTGCGATCTTTTCGGCGACGATGCCGCGCTCATCGCCAGCGGTTTCAACGCCTGGGGCGGGGTCTTCTTTCTCAATGGCCGCTGGTACGGCATCGGTGGCGTCCAGAAACAGCGGCCCCATCTGCTGGCGGCCGGCGAACGCACGGTCTGTCTCGCGGCAGCCGATGACTGGCTGAACGAACACGAAAGCGACGAGAGCGCCCACAAGACAAGGCGGTGGTTGAACCAGCCGCCGACCGACAAGCAGCTCTCGTTCCTGCCGCCCGAGTACCGGCGGGACTTCGGGCTCACGCGCTACCAGGCATCGGCGCTCCTGGCGTTCCGCTTCAACCGCGATGCCATTCGCTCGCTCGTCTTCAGCGCAGCGGACACCGCTCCCGCTGACCTGATCGGGAGGGCTGCATGATGGAGCGCCCCCATGAACATGACATCCTCGGACCGTCTGCGCCTCTGGCATCCGCGTGGGACGCTTTGCGCCGTGTGTCGGTGTCCGACCCGTGGCTTTGGCTGGTTCGACCCGGTGCGATCGAGGCAGCCGCGCCCCTCGGTCTGGTTTTGCTCGATCGCCTGCCAAGGCTTCTGGACGCGCTTGGCGCGGGAGCGTTGGGCCATGGTTGACCTCACCGAACAGGAAAAGGCGGCCATCCGCGCCAGCATGAAGCCGATCGCCGAGATCATGGAGGAGATCGGCTGGCAGACCCGGCTCGCCGAGCTTTCCGAAGCTCAGGTTCGAACCCTGATCGAAGCCGCCGTCGGCGGATTTCAGGATGCCATGCGCGCCATCGCCCAAGGCTCTGCCGAAACGCGCGGGGATGCGGAGATCCCGTTCTGATGCTCGACTTCAATCACCCCTCCCTGATCGCCGAACGCATCAACGCGCTGATCGACGGCAGCCTCGATGCCGCACGCGCCGTGACGCCGCCCCGGACCTATCTGGGTGGATCGCGGCTTGGGCAGCCTTGCGAGCGGGCGTTGCAGTTCGAATTCGCCGGTGCGCCGAAGGACGGAGGCTTCGACTTCGATGGCCAGACGCTGCGGATTTTCGAGATCGGCCACGCGCTCGAAGATCTGGCCATCCGCTGGCTCCGTGGTGCGGGCTTCGATCTTTACACCCGCAAGGGCAATCGCGCGGACGGGCAGCAGTTCGGCTTCTCGATCGCCGGTGGCCGCGTTCGCGGTCATGTCGACGGGATCATCGCGGCAGCACCCGGCCAGTTGGGCCTCGCCGTTCCCGCGCTCTGGGAATGCAAGACCATGAACGCCCGGAACTGGCGCGAGACCGTCGCCAAAGGCGTCGTCATCGCCAAGCCGGTCTATGCGGCGCAGATCGCCCTTTACCAAGCCTACATGGAAGGAATCGTCCCCGGCATCTGTTCCAATCCGGCGCTGTTCACCGCCATCAACAAGGACACGGCCGAACTGCACCACGAGCTTGTGGCCTTCGATGCCGGTCTTGCCCAACGGATGAGTGATCGCGCCGTTCGGATCCTGCAGGCGACGGACGCGGGCGAACTGCTGCCCCGGATCGCGACCACGAGCGACTTTCATGAATGCCGGATGTGCCCTTGGGGCCAGCGCTGCTGGGGCCTGCCGACATGAGTGATCACAACGTCGTTTCCCTCGACGCCTGGCGCGACTTCAACGATGCGACGCCGCAGGTCGATCCGTTCGACGTCGAGCCCGATCGTGAGCAGATCGCCGTCTTTCTCGATGTCGTGTTCGGCTATTGCGACGGCTGGGTTCCGCTGCGCGGCTTCATCGACAAGGGCCAGGGGATCGACGGTCGCCCGCACAATGCCTGGATCGAAGCCGACACCGGCCTGCTGGAGAAGGCGATCGCCTTTGCAGGTTGGGCGGCGCGCGAGGGTGCTGCCTTCTATGTGGTGCCGGGAACGGTGGCCGAGAGCGGAAAGGCCAAGTCCGCCGATGTGCGCCAGATGCAAACGGTGCTCGTCGATCTCGATGCCGGCGACATCGCGGCCAAACTCGACCACCTGATCCGGCATCTCGGCGAGCCGAGCCTGATCGTCGAAAGCGGTGGCCGCACGCAGGACGGTCTCGACAAGCTGCATGTCTGGTGGCGCCTGAATGAGCCTGCCGAAGCCGAGGACATCACGCTGCTTTGCCGGCTGCGCGGCGACATCGCGATCAAGGTTGGCGGCGACACGCATTTTCGTTCGGCGCACCAGCCAATCCGGCTGGCGGGATCCATCTATCACAAGGGCGGCTTCAAGCGCCTCGTCACCATCCGTCGCCACAACCCGAATGTCGAGGTGGACCTGCGAGATTTCGCGGAACGGGTCGACGCCATGCCGCCTCTCGTCGGTGTTGGTTCGGAACCAGGACCAACCACCTCGAAGCCGTCGATCGCCGATGTTCTGACGACGCCGGTTCGGGAAGGCAGCGAGGACACATGGACCCGGTTTCAGGGTGCGAGCGCTGCCATCGGCCATTTCATCCGGCTGGCCCATGAAGGGCGCATGGGCCGCGACGAGGCCTGGGAGGCAATCTGCCAGTACAACGCCGCCATACTGCGCCCGAGCTGGCCGCTGGAGCGGCTGGCATCGGAGGCGCAGCGCCTGTGGCGGCTGCACGAAGAACGGCACGGGCCGCCGCTGGAACGGCTGGCGGTTTCGCCGATGTCGCCATTGCCGACTTTCACGCTCGGCACGCTCCTCGACGACAGGAGCCCGATGCCGGACGACATCATCGGGCCGCGCGTGCTGACGCCAGGTGGAATGCTGGTCCTCGGCGGCGCGCCCAAGGTCGGCAAGAGCGACTTCCTGATCTGCCTGCTGGTGCACATGGCGGCCGGCATTCCGTTTCTCGGCTTCGTGCCCTGCCGCCCGTTACGGATCTTCTATCTGCAGGCCGAGATCCAGTACCACTATCTGCGCGAGCGGCTTCAGGGCATCCGGCTCGACCCGGCGCTGCTCTCCGCCGCCCGCGACAATCTGGTCGCGACGCCGAAGATCCGAATGCTGCTCGATGCGGGCGGTGTTTCGCGCGCCGTGGCCGCCGCCCGGGCGCATTGCGGCCATGGCGCACCTGACATTCTCTGCATCGATCCGATCCGCAACCTCTTCGACGGTGGCCCGGACGGTGGCGGAGAGAACGACAACACGGCGATGCTGTTCTTCCTGCAGGAACGTGTCGAGGTATTCAGGGATTCAGTGGCGCCGGACGCCGGGCTGATCCTCTGCCATCACACCCGCAAGATCACCAAGAAGCAGTTGGCCGAGGATCCGTTCATGGCGCTCTCGGGCGCTGGAAGCCTGCGCAGCTTCTATACCTCCGGCATCATCATGCATCGGCCCGACGAAGAACGTCCCGAGCGGATGCTGCATTTCGAGCTGCGCAACGGCCCGGGCATCGAGCCGAAGATGATCGACAAGACTGATGGACGCTGGGTGGAAGTCGACCGTTCAGGCGAGCGGCTGGTGCGCAGATCGCTGGGTGAGCGGCTCGATGCCGAGCGCGTGCGCAAGCATGATGTCATCCTCGGCATTCTCCTCGACGAAGCGCTGGCCGGACGGCTCTACACCATCAACCAGTTCGCGGAGGCGTTCGAGAACCGCGGCGGGCTTGGCGGCAAGGACACGATCCGGGACCGCCTGAACGTGCTCGCCACCAAAGGCTTCGTGAAATTCGTCCGCGACGGTACGCCCTACGGCTTCGGCCCGTCCCGGTCCCGCTTCGGGTTTCTGTGCGTCGAAGCGATGGCCATTCCGACCGATGGAGAAGCAGTCGATCCCGAAACCGGCGAGGTCTCGCAGGCCACCATCGCGGTCCTGCCGACCCACTACAAATCGCCCCAGACCGGCGCGTTGCTCGAGGTCGAGAACCCGCATGTCTGGGTCTATCCGGAGGGCGAACCGTCATGATCGCCCTCGCGACGCTTATCGCGCAGGCCTGCGCTCCGGCCAGATTGAGCCAGATGGGGCGTGGTCCCGAAACTGCTCCGTCATCCCCGCGCCGAACTGCGCTCCACCCCGTCGAGATCAGATTGGGTGCGATGCCCAAACTGCCCCTTCGGAATTGCGCTTCGACCAGATCGGCTGCGCGGCAATCAGATTGGGCGGCGAGTGCTGGTCGAAACTCCCGAAACTGGAAATTCCTCAACATCGCCAATGCCTTGTCATGGCCCACAAGTTTAGGGGCTGAAAGCCACCCCTTTCAGGGGTGGGGGAGACCGCCGCAGGCGGGGTCTCCCATCCCCACCCCTGGGGCTTCGCGCGCGCGGCGTGCCGACACTCCTCCCAACGACACCCTAAACGAAGGATCCGTTCCCATGAGCATGATTGCGTCACCTGTTCCCGAGCCAGCCAGTCTTCCGGCAGCTCTGGCTTCATCAACACGAAGCTCCGCCATCCTGGCGCTCGACCTTGGCACGACGACAGGTTGGGCCAGCCGGATCGGTGGCATCGTGCACAGCGGCACGGTCTCCTTCCGCCCCAGCCGCTACGATGGCGGTGGCATGCGCTATCTGCGTTTCCAGCGCTGGCTCGAAACACTCGCTCATGACACCGGAGGACTGGGCACCATCTACTTTGAAGAGGTGCGTCGTCATGTGGGCACGGATGCCGCCCATCTCTACGGCGGCTTCCTCGCCACCCTGACCTCATGGTGCGAGCGCGAACAGGTCGCCTATCAGGGTGTCCCTGTCGGCACCATCAAGCGCTTTGCCACTGGCAAGGGCAACGCCGGCAAGGACGCAGTGCTGACCGCCATTCGCCTGCGCGGGTATCAACCGGCTGACGATAACGAAGCCGACGCGATCGCGCTCCTGCTCTGGGCCATCGAAACCGAGGGAGGCGTGCGATGACGGAATGGACACCGAGCCTGGTCGAAGAGAGGCTGGCTGAAGCAGCCTATGTTCTCAAGCGCCTGCCCGAGGAGAAGGTGCAGGGCTATTTCAGCACCTGGCCAACCATGCTGTACGAGTTCAGCGATCTCGTCGGACAGGAGCCGAAGCCGATGCGCGTGTTGCCATCGCCTGCCGCGATCAGCCGCATGGAGGAGACACTCAGCTGGACCGTGGGTCTCGACCCGATCGACGGCAAGATCGTCTGGATGCGTGCCTACGGGGAACGCTGGAAGACAATCTGCTGGACGGTCGGGCTTCAGCGTTCGGCAGCTCACCAGCACTGGCTCTACGCGCTGTGCGTCATCGCGTTTCGTCTCAACGGTCGTCGGCTCAGTCGCAGCCATTCCAAGCAGAAAGTAATCGCACTGGCTGGCGCGGCGAAACGTTGAGCGATCGGTAGAACTATGTCCGCCGGACAGTTTTCGCGCGGACAGAAATGCCGGTTCAGGGTAGATTTCGGGCTATCCTCGGGACAGACGCGCTCAATGAGCTTCGCCATCCCGATCTGCCCGCAAGTTTGGTTCCTTCCCGGCCCCTATCGTATGCGGGAGGGCGCGGCGCGAAACGTCGCTAGCGGCAGGCCGGATTTTTTGGGAAGCCAGCGAGAGTCCAGCGCCTTTCACGGCCCCTCGGAAGTCCCGACGAGCACAAGCTTTTTTCCGCGTGGTTGCCTGCCATGCCTGGACCCTTCGCGGAGTCCGGCTCGGCATCCGGCATCCAGCGGCCAATCCACGGCAACACGCCTAGCCATCACCGGACATCATGACCCTCAGCTTCGCCCCCGAAGCGATCGAGACCTGGCCGCTCGACCGCCTGCGCCCCTATGCGCGCAACGCCAAGACCCATGGCGCGGACCAGGTCGCCAGGATCGCCGCGAGCATGGCGGAGTTCGGCTGGACGGTCCCCGTGCTGGTATCGAGCGATGGCGAGGTCATTGCCGGCCATGGCCGGATCATGGCTGCTGCGCAGCTCGGCCTCACCGAAGCGCCGGTCATCGTGCTCGATCATCTCACCGAAGCGCAGCGTCGCGCCTATCGCATCGCCGACAACAAGCTGACAGAACTCGGGGCCTGGGACGAAGCGCTGCTTTCCGGCGAACTGCAGGAACTCGTCGCCGATGAATTCGACCTGTCGCTGATCGGCTTCTCCGATGGCGAACTCGACCGGCTGCTCGCGCTGGAACCGGGCGCCGAGACATCCGACGTTGCGGGCGTAGCCCCCGTCGTGATCCCGGAGCCGCCGCGCAATCCGGCATCTCGTCTCGGCGATCTGTGGCTGCTTGGCGATCACCGGCTGCTCTGCGGCGACAGCACCAGCGCCACCGATGTCCGCCGCCTGATGAATGGCGAGCGGGCCATCCTGTTCGCCACCGACCCGCCTTATCTCGTCGACTACGACGGCTCGAACCATCCGACCCGCAACAAGGACTGGTCGGCATCGTACGGCACCACCTGGGACGACTCGAGCCAGGGCGCGGAGCTCTATGACGGCTTCATCGCGGCGGCCGTTGCCGAGGCGATCGCGGAAGACGCCGCCTGGTATTGCTGGCACGCCTCGCGCCGCCAGGCGATGCTGGAAGCCTGCTGGGAGAAGGCAGGCTCGTTCGTCCATCAGCAGATCATCTGGGTGAAGGACCGCGGGGTTCTGACCCGATCGCACTACCTCTGGAAGCACGAGCCCTGCTTCATGGGCTGGATCAAGGGCAAGCGCCCGCCGAAGGTGGCCGAGGAAACGCTTCCATCGACTTGGGCGCTGCCCAGCTTCGCCAAGGACGACCGGCCCGACCACCCGACGCCGAAGCCGCTCGACGCCTTCGGGATCCCGATGCGCCAGCATGTGGCGCGGGGCGGGCTTTGCTACGAGCCGTTTTCCGGTTCGGGATCGCAGATCATGGCTGGTGAAGCCAATGGCCGCCGTGTCTTCGCGATGGAGATCAGCCCGGCTTATGTCGATGTCGCCATCAAGCGCTGGCAGGCCGACACCGGACGCGAGGCAATCCTTGACGGCGACGGACGGACCTTCGCGCAGGTGAAGGCCGAGCGGCTGGGCGACGGAGCGGTCAGTCCGCCCGACATATCCGACACCGACGCCTCTCCTGAACCCGCGCGAACGTGCAAATCCACCGCGTGACATGGATGACCTGGCTCTACATCCCTCCGGAGATGCTTCCGGAGCCGGAGACGCATGCCTTTTCGGCTTCTCCCTCTGCTCCGGCGCAGGCGGGATCGACCTCGGGCTCACCATCGCACTGCCCAGATATCGTTCTGTGGGCTATGTCGAACGGGAAACCTTCGCCGCAGCCATTATCGTGGCGCGGATGGAAGACGCGTCCCTGGATCGCGCGCCTGTCTGGGACGACGTTGCCAGCTTCGACGGCAAACCATGGCGCGGCGCGGTGGACATCCTCTCTGCGGGCTATCCGTGCCAGCCGTTCTCCGTTGCGGGTAAGCGCCGCGGCGCGGACGATCCGCGCCACCTCTGGCCTCATGTCGCCCGCATCATCGGCGAAATTGAGCCGCCCTTCATCTTTCTTGAGAATGTCGCCCATCATCTCCGCCTCGGCTTCCCCGAAGTCGCCAGCGGACTGGTCGGCATGGGCTACCGCCTTGCGGCAGGCCTCTTCACGGCGGCGGAAGTCGGCGCGCCCCACAAGCGCGAGCGGCTGTTCATCCTCGCCATCCGCGAAGGAGACGAACTGGCCCACCCCGCGCGCCTGCTCCGGGACCCGGTCGAGTGGCGGCAACCGGACGGAACTGCTGCGGCTTTGGCCGACGCCGAGGGCCAGTGCCAACGAGAACCGGCAGATGAAGCCGACACCCTCGCAGGAAGCAGGGCAGCACGGGATGAACCTCGCGACGACGGCAGCACTTTGGCCTACGCCGCAGATCGACAGCTTCCGAAGCCGGGGTGGCGAGCGGAAGAACGAGAAGGGTCTGGACCGCATGGCGCGCGACTGGCCGACGCCGATGGCGAACGGGCTTGCCAAGCCGAGCGCGGGCAACCGCCGGACGGCCGATCTGACGCATGCGGCGGGCATGTGGATGACGCCGACCGCGCGCGATCACAAGGACGGGGCGACCAGTCTGGCCAACACCCCGGTGAACGGCCTGCTTGGCCGCCAGGTCCTGGCCACGCCGATGGCTGGGAGCGATACCTCCGATGCGAGCCGGACCTTGAACCCGCTGTTCGTCGAGGCGCTGATGGGCTGGCCCACCGGGTGGACCGGCTTCGCCTCTGTGGCAATGGCGTGGTCCCGCTGGTTGCGGCGCATGCGCTCAGAACTCTCGCAGCTGAACTGCTGGCCGATGGATGATCGGGTGCTGGCAGACCCAAATCTATGTTACCCATGATGGCGATGGCCCTGCCGCTCACTTTACACGCCGTACGGCCAGCCCCAGGAAACGCAGTCGCAAAGGCATGAAGGAAATTGTTAATCATGTGTGTCATGGTCTAGAAAAATGCTGACGTGAGGGATTCGCAGGTAAATGAAGCAGAAAACTCTGCATACTATCGGATACGAAGGAAGTTCTATCGGCGACTTTCTGGCTACGCTGGAAGCAGTCGGGATCGACCTTCTGATCGATGTGCGCGATGTTCCGATCTCCAGAAAGCCAGGATTCTCAAAGACCGCGCTTTCAGGCTGGTTGGATACCTGCGATATCGAGTACCTGCACCTCAAGGGTCTCGGAGATCCTAAGCCTGGACGGATCGCTGCGCGCGAAGGGCGTTACGATGACTTCCGGCAGATTTTTGGAACGCACCTGAAGTCTTCAGTCGCGCAGACCGATATGCGTCGCGGATTAGATGCCGCCTCGAACAGGATGGCATGCCTCCTTTGCTTTGAGCGCGATCATGCTCACTGCCATCGCTGCATCGTTGCCGAGGAAATGGCTCGCCGCGGCGGGTTTCGACTCGTTCACCTCGGCGTTCAAAGCGGATTGAAGAGCCAGATTGGTAAGGGGTGTGAACGCACGCATGACGGAGCACTTGCCCTCGTCGGGTAACACCGAAGCGGTCGTCATCATCAAGGCAGCACCCCAGGTCGGTCAGCGACATGGGGAAACAGTTTGCTGCGCCGGTCTCGATCTGTATGGCCAGTGGCTCCGTCTCTATCCGGTTTCGTTTCGACTGCTTGATGCCAACAAGAAATTTGGGCGGTGGGACCGCATCAGTTTCAAGTGGCGGCGCCCGAATGATGATCCGCGCCCGGAAAGCAGGCGCGTCGATCAGGACTCGATTGAAATTGCTGGTGAGTTGAAGCGAGGGGAACGCGAACGGTTTCTGGCGAAATCGATCGTCACCAGCCTTCAGCGGGAGCGCGACGCCGGTCGATCACTCGCGTTGCTGAAACCAGACGTAATCGAGTTTGTCACCGAGAAAAAATCTTCTTCCGATCTCGATGAAGAAACCAACCGCTTCGATGCACTACGAGCGCAGGGTGATCTCTTCTCGAAACAAGCAACGCCATATCGACCGTGCCCCTATCGGTTCAAATACCGTTATCGCACCGAGGACGGTGAACGCTTTGGCACCTGTCAGGACTGGGAGATTGAGGCGACGTATTTCAACTGGTCGAACCAGTATGGGGAAACCAAAGCGCTCGACGAGTTGCAGCGTGTTTTCGGCGAGGAGTACCCGAAAAAGGGGATGCTCCTCGCGATGGGCACCCACTCGCTTTACCCTGATACGTGGCTGATCAATGGTGTGATCCGCCTCGACGATGTCAAACAATCGTCTCTCTTCTAAATTCCACTGGAGAATTGCTCTTGGCTCAGTCGCGCGTCATGTCGCTGGCCGAGTCCCTCGCCAATGTCATCGTCGGCTTTGGAGTGGCCGTCGTCACCCAGCTTCTCGTCTTTCCCCTCTTCGGGCTGCACACGACACTCGCCGAGAACCTGACGATTGGCGCGATCTTCACTGTGGTGTCGATTGGCCGATCCTATTGCCTTCGAAGACTATTCGAGGGGCTGCGCGTATGCCGAGAGAGCAGGAAAGCCGCCGAGGCCTGACCTCGACGGCTTTGGGATGTTCGAGTCAGGCGATCCGGTAAATCCGCCCGCGTCCCTCGACCTTCTCGGAGGTCACGTCGAGACCGAGCTTCTTCTTCAGCGCACCGGCGATCGCCCCGCGCACCGTGTGGGCCTGCCAGCCGGTGGCGGCTGCGATCTCCTCGATGGTCGCGCCATCCGGCGCGCGCAGCATGACGATCAACGCGGCCTGCTTGGTCCCGGCGCGTGGCGTGCGTGTCGATTGCGCGGCTCCAGAAGGAGCGTTCGTCGTGCGATCCTCCGGCGGCGCTTCTGTCGCGCTCGCGGGCGCGGCTTCGGTTTCATCCGGCTCTATGCCGATGGCGGCAAGGCCCGCGTCAGTTGCGATCAGCGTCGTACCGTGGCCATCACCAGTTTCGCGCCAGACCGGTTCGCCCCGTCGTGCGTTGACTTCGACTTCTTGCAGCAAGCCCTTCGCGATCATCGTGCTGACGACCTTGGCGGCCGCGCCACCGCGCAGGCTGTCGGGCAGCGGCAGGGCAATGCGTTCGGGGCGCTGCGCAGCAGCACTCAGGATGATGGCTTGGGTGTCGGAAAGCTGGGTCATCGGAACCTCCGGTTCGAGAGCGGCGCGACCCTCGCGGCGCTTCTACGAGGCCAAGCCCCGCAATCGCGGGGCTGGCGCGGAGGTCGGCCGGATCATTCGGCGTGTTCGCCTTCGCGGAAGGCGCTGTCGGTGATGCGCTTCAAGAGTTCGGCGTAGTGGGCGAGTGTCCCGACGTGGCCCCAATGCACCTCGTCCGGATGGACATCGAAGTGCTCGTCGCTGAGGGCTGCAAGCCGCGCCAGCATGGCGTCGATCTCGACCTTACGGGCGATGAAGGCGTCGATGGCCTTGGTGTTCTGGGTGGCGCGGGTCATCAGAATTCTCCTTGGTTCGTGACCCCATACAGGCTCTGTCTGGCGCGCTTATCAAGGCAATAAGTGCATCAAAACATTATGTTTTCGGAGCGGACATGCAGGGCATGAGCGAGCGCCAGTACGCGTCCCATGTCGGCTTGTCGCGAGGCGCAATCCAGAAGGCGAAGACTTCCGGACGGCTCGTCCTGCATGCCGATGGTTCGATCGATGCACGGGCCAGCGATGCGCGCCGCGCGTCGATGACCGACCCCTCGAAGCAGCGTCGCGAGGGCGGCGAGGCCAAGCTGAAGCCCGTCCCCGATGCGGCGCTGTCGGCAGTCGGCGACACGCTGCGCGAAAGCGGAATCGCGGCGTCCCCGGCTGGTGGCGGAACCACGTTCCTCCAAGCGAAGACCGCCAACGAGGTGCTGAAGGCGCAGGAACGGCGTCTGCGTCTGCAGCGCATGAAGGGCGAGGTCATCGACCGTGCGCGGGCGACGGCGCTCATCTTTCGACTGGCGCGGGAGGAGCGCGATGCGTGGGCGAACTGGCCCGCACGGATCGCGGCATTGATGGCGGCGGAGCTCGGTCTGGAAGCGCACGCGATGCAGAAGGTTCTGGAGACCCATGTCCGAGCGCACCTCGCCGATCTCGCCGAGGTCGCCACAGATTTTCGCTGATGCGGACCGTCAGGTTGACGAGCTGTTCGCCTTCGAAGGCGTCGATGCGCTCGTCCAGGCCTGGCGCGATGGGCTGACGCCCGATCCTGCGCTCAACGTCTCGGAATGGGCGGATCGGCATCGGTTCCTGAGTCCGCGTGCTTCGGCGGAGCCCGGACGGTATCGCACGGATCGCACGCCCTACATGCGCGCCATCATGGATGCGCTGTCGCCCGGCAACGCCGCACGTCGCATCGTCTTCATGAAGGCGGCGCAGGTCGGCGCGACCGAGGCTGGCAACAACTGGATCGGTTATGTCATCCACCATGCTCCGGGGCCCATGCTCGCGGTCCAGCCGACGGTGGAACTGGCCAAGCGCTTCTCGCGCCAGCGCATCGATCCGCTGATCGCGGAAAGCCCGGTGCTGCGCGAGCGCGTCAAGCCGCAACGCTCGCGCGACGCGGGCAACACGGTTCTGTCGAAGGAGTTTCCGGCGGGGCTTCTAGTCATCACCGGCGCCAACAGCGCGGTCGGCCTGCGCTCCATGCCGGCGCGCTACCTGTTTCTCGACGAGGTGGATGCCTATCCGCCGTCAGCCGACGAGGAAGGCGATCCGGTCGCCTTGGCCGAGGCGCGCACGCGCACCTTTTCCTGGCGGTCGAAGGTTTTTCTCACCTCGACGCCGACGATCCATGGCGTGTCGCGGATCGAGCGCGAATTCGAAGCGAGCGACCAGCGGCGCTACTTCGTGGCCTGCCCGCATTGCGATCACCGCCAGTGGCTCCGCTTCGAGCGCCTGCGCTGGGAGAAGGGCCAACCGCACATGGCGCACTATTCTTGCGAAGCCTGTGATGGCCGGATCGAGGAGCATCACAAGACGGCCCTGATGATGTCCGGCGAGTGGCGGCCGACGCGCGACGATGCGCACTCGGGAACGGTCGGGTACCACCTCTCCGGGCTCTATTCGCCGGTGGGCTGGCTCTCATGGGCCGACATCGCCCGGATGTGGGAGGCCGCGCAGACGAGTGACGAGGCCAAGCGCAGCTTCAAGAACGGCGTCCTTGGCGAAACCTGGATCGAGACCGGCGAAGCGCCGGACTGGCAGCGGCTCTACGAGCGGCGTGAGGCATGGCGGATCGGCAAGGTGCCGAGCGGCGGGCTGTTTCTCACGGCAGGCGCCGATATCCAGAAGGATCGCATCGAAGTCTCGATCTGGGCTTGGGGTCGCGGGCTCGCGAGCTGGCTCGTCGACCACATCGTCATCCCCGGTGGCCCGGACAGCGCCGAGGCGTGGGCCGCTTTGACGGATCTGCTCGGCCAGACATGGCCGCACGCCCATGGCGTTCGCCTGAGCCTGTCGAAACTCGCGATCGACACAGGGTTCGAAGCGCCCGCCGTCTATGCATGGGCGCGTAGGCAGGGCTTTGCGCAGGTCGTTCCCATCAAGGGTGTCGAGGGGTTCAATCGCGCGGCACCGGTGACCGGTCCGTCCTTCGTCGATGCGACGGAAGGTGGCCGCAAGATCCGCCGCGGCGCGCGGCTCTGGACCATCGCTGTTTCGACCTTCAAGGCCGAGACCTATCGATTTCTCCGGTTGTCGAAGCCCACAGACGAGGATGCGGCGGACGGAGCGCAGGGCCCGGCTGGACTTGTTCACCTACCGCAGGGCGTCGACGCCGAATGGGTGAAGCAGCTCGTCGCCGAGCATCTTGTGACCATCACGACCAAGCGTGGCTTCCAGAAGCCCGAATGGCAGAAGGTTCGCGAACGCAACGAGGCGCTGGACTGCCGGGTC